>PMMO01000146.1 GCA_003162215.1 Ignavibacteriota bacterium | reverse complement strand
GAACAGGAGGCGGGGTATCACGAAGTGAAGTTCGATGGGAGCAAGCTCGCAAGTGGAGTTTACCTGTACAGGATGCAGGCAGGATCGTATGTGGAAACGAAGAAGCTCTTGCTTGTTCGATGAGCCGTAACATTCGATGAGGTAAAGAGAAGGCTCGGCATTCCCGGGCCTTTTCTTTGCTACGCCATCGCCGGGCAAACAGTTGACGTTGCTAAGGTAGACTGAAGCTCAGCGTAAGCAAAATGCCCCGATGTTCTGGGGCATTTGTAGTTCACACACGCGCCCTCCGTGCAATCAAGGTCAAGAAGATGTTTCCTGCGTTCTGATCCTGCCATGAGATCAGTTGTTCAGTCGTCTTCTTTGTTGCGATGGGTGGAATCATCTAAAGATCCCTATGACTTACGCCCCGGGAGCACGGTACCGGATCGATTTCTTGGCCGCTGCGTCAATATCTTCCGGCGTCATGAGAGGAATTGTTGTGACCCGCGCACCGCCTGCTGCACCGACCGTTAGACTGATGGCGGCGGCACTTGCAGCATCTGGGAGATCGACAATCAGGAAAACGTCAGTTTCCCCAAACGCATAATAGATGGACTCCAGCTTTCCACCCAAGCTCTTGACCATCTGATCAATCGCGGCATGCCTGCTCGAACCGCCCTCTTTGACGAGGCCTCTGGTTCCCTCGAGGGTGTACGATGCCTGGAATAGATATTTGGCCATTTTTTTGCCTCCTGGTGAGTGTGTGGGTGATAGACATCTGGCTAGCTTGAATTATTCATAAAACTTAAACAGTTCGCAGGGATTTCTCATCGGTCCGAAACATATCCATTATGAGAATTCTTGGACTACGTGGTATGCCCGGATCATGGTGCGGCTGTAAATGACCGTGAATCAGATTCTGTATAAGTTGCATAGCCTTGNNACAGGCGGCGTAAGGGATGGAATAAGTCCCCCTTACCGGGATCCGATTGCGCGCGACCTCGAGTGTGGCGGTTCCGGAATCCAGAATAATTGAATAGGGAAACAACTAACTCGACATTGGCACACAGACGGGGGGGCTGGTCGTTTTAGCTTGCGATCGAGGAAGGGTGTAGTGGAATCGTTCCACTCAATTTCTTGATCATTTCTCGGAGGATGTCAGGTCAGACTTTTTCTTGGCTCCATAGAGTTGGATGACCGCGCGCAATTCTTCGACACGGACAGGCTTGCTGATAAATCCATCCATACCTGCTGCCAAGCACTTTTCTCTGTCTTCTTTTGCTGCGTTGGCAGTCATTGCGACAATGCATGGGCGTCCCATCGGCCATTCGGAACAAATGGCACGCGTTGCTTCGATTCCGTCCATTTCGGGCATTTGCACATCCATCAAAATCAGGTCGTACCGCTTGCGTCGCAGGGCTTCAATGACCTCAACCCCGTTTCCGGCAACATCGGCCCTGTAGCCGAAACGGTCGAGTATCTTAAGAGCTACCTTCTGATTCACGACATTGTCTTCGGCCAACAGAATTCGGAGCGGAAGTTTTTTTGCCATGCCACCATCCAGTTTTGGTCGCGCAACGACGCTATTCACCTCCACCTTCTCTCCGCCGAGAGTGGCCATGAACACATCATAAAGCTGCGAGGGTTTGATGGGTTTTGCCAGGAACGCTGCGAGATCCAGATCACCGTATTGTTCCCTGAGTTGGCGGCTGCTCGACGTCAACGATGTGATCATGATCAGCGGCAGGTTCTGCGCAGCATGCAGCCTGCGAAGTTCTATCGCCAGTGTCGCACCGTCTATCCCGGGCATTTGCATATCCAATATAGCCAGGTCGAAGACTCTCCCCTGGCGCAGGAGTGCAAGAGCTTCGGGCCCGCTCGAAACGGCGACGGGAACCATTCCCCAGGATTGAGACTGCAGGACAAAGATCCGACGGTTCGTCTCGTTGTCGTCGACAATCAACAGGCGCTTGCCGGCAAGCGTCGGCTGTTCGGCGCGATGAAATGATCGGGGTGTCGTCGGTGCGGAGGGTGCCACGATTGTGAATGCGAATGTGGAACCCTTTCCTTCCTCACTCTTCACCCGCATGGTGCCACCCATCAACTCACTCAATTTCTTGCTGATGGCAAGGCCCAATCCCGTCCCACCGTACAGGCGCGTAGTCGAATTGTCGACCTGACTGAACGATTTGAATAATCGGTCCATGCGTTCCCGGGGGATCCCGATGCCTGTGTCCCGTACCGAGAATTGCAGTTCGTATTTGTTGTCCTCAAGCCGGCGCGAAGTCACCGAAATGACCACCTCGCCCTCCTGTGTAAACTTCACTCCGTTGCTGAGGAGATTGACAAAAATCTGGCGGACCCGAGTGACATCCCCCACGATGTCGTGAGGTGTGGTCTCGTCGATCATGTACGCAAGATTGATTCCTTTCTCGACGGCGCTGGGCGAAAGGAGATCGAGTGATTCTTCAATGCATTCCACGAGGCTGAACGGCTGTTGTTCAAGGTCGAGCTTGCCGCTATCGATTTTCGAAAAGTCAAGGATATCGTTGATAATGGTGAGCAGGGCATCGCTGCTTGTGCGGACAGTCTCGACGAAGTCGCGTTGCTCCGATGTCAGGGTTGTGTCCAGCAGGAGTCCTGTCATGCCGATGACGGCATTCATGGGCGTTCGGATTTCGTGCGACATGTTGGCGAGAAACTCGCTCTTGGAACGCGTCGCCGCTTCGGCCACTGCCTTGGCCTCCGTCTGAAGAGTAATGTCAGTGGATACACCCAGAATCTGACGGGTGACTCCATCTTCCGCAGTAATGGGGATTTTTGTCGTCTGCAACCAGCGTCGCATTCCGTTCTTGTCGGTAAATTCTTCTTCCGGGATAAAGTGCTCGGAATTTGACTCCATCACGGCCAGATCGTCCTGCCTGAGGTCCCTCACTTCTTCCTGTCTTTGGCTGAAGTCAGCATCCGTCTTGCCGATGAGTTCGTCCACCGTCACACCGTAGGCTCGCGCCAGCGCCAGGTTGGCCAACGTGTATCGCCCCTCCCGGTTTTTTGCAAAGATAAAACTGGGATTCAAGTCGATCACTTTTCTCAGGAATGACCTCTGTTGTTGGAGGGCCGACCGCTGTTCTTGCAGCTCATTGGTACGGGCCTGAACCAGCTCCTCAAGTTGCTGCGCGCGTGCTTTCAGACTTTTTTCCCGTAGCCGGAACAGACCGAAGCCAAGAAGACCCACCAGACCGACGCACAGACCGTAGAACCAGTAGGTTTGATAGAAGTGAGGGGCGCTGTAGAACTCGACGCTGGCACCGACTTCGTTCCATAGGCCGTCGTTGTTGCAGGCGATAACCCGAAAACGGTAGTTGCCGGGTGGAAGGTTCGTATAGTAGGCAACGCGGCGAGTTCCCGCAGTCACCCATTCGCGATCGTATCCTTCAAGTTTGTACTTGAAGAATACCCGTTCAGGGGCGAGGAAGCTGAGTGCCGTGTAGTGAAATTCCAGTTTTTCCGCGCCGGGAGAAAGCCTGATGAGGTTTCCCAGCGGGTACCTTTGTTGATCGACAACCATTTGTTCCATCAACACGGGGGGGAGCAACTCGTTCTGCCTCATGGCCAGCGGGTCGATCATGACGGCCCCCTTTTTCGTCGAGAACCAGAGACGGCCGTCCCGCGCCTTCAACGCGGCCGGCTGCCACTCTTCAAAGCAAGCGTCCATCTTCATTCCGTCGACAGTCGTATACACATGCGAGTGGACAGCGGGGATCCGGCCGGCCTCGAAGTCTTCAAGATCCTGATGATGCACTCGTCCGATGCCTCTTGGGCTCCCGAGCCAAAGATCACCCTGGTCATCTACCAATGCGGAATAAATCTCATTGGTAAAAAGACCGACCTTCGTGTTAAACGCAATGAACTTTCCGTTCCTGTACCTGGTAACCCCCCCGTTCGCTGAACCGATCCACAAGCTCCCCTTCCGGTCGTCAAAGATCGAGCTCACCCAGAGGTCGGCCAACCCGTCTGCGGGTGTGAAGTTCGTGCTATCTCCGTTTTGAATCCTCACCAACCCGCCCGTCGTCCCAATCCAGAGCCTGCCGTCCGGCGCCGGATAAAAACACTCAACGTAGTTGGTCGCAGAAGTAAATGTCTTTCCGCCGTTCAGGAGGAAAGGTCGCAGCTCTCCGTCAACAAATCTGCGGACACCAACGTGATCGAAAAAGACGATCAGACTCTGGTCATCTTC
>PMMO01000145.1:4235-14836 GCA_003162215.1 Ignavibacteriota bacterium | reverse complement strand
AAGTCGACACACTGGACCTGTTCAGCACTGCCTGGGGGCTTCTTGAGCATCCGCGCCGCACGTTCCGACGGATTGCTCTGGCGAAAAGCAAGAACTACGTCATACTGTTGAGTGCAGCTATCGGCGTTGTGATCGTGTATCTGTACCTCTGGCACTGGCACATGGCTGTGCTGATTCCCAGTCTGGTCACGCTGTTGGGCATCGGGCTGATTGTCGGCCCTCCGCTGGGGAACCTGTTCGTCGCGTTGTGTGCCGCTGCCGTCGGGTTTATCCTGCGGGTACGGGGTATCAATCTCAAGTTCCGCAATGCATTCGCGATTCTGGCGTATGCCGGTGTGCCTCTTGTTGCATCATTGCTGTTGGTGATGCCGCTGAAGATCGGAATTTTCGGCGCGTATTTCTTTGACATCAATCCGCCGCCGATAGTGATCAACCCCGTCGCGTATATCGGGTTGATCGGCCTGGATGCGCTTGCGGGCTTGTGGTCGGTGGTATTGCTGGTCATTGGTATCAAGTTTGCCGCCGGGACACCATGGGTCCGGTCGATCATAGCCTCTGCAGTTGTAGTGGGTGCGGCAACCGTTCTCGTCATGGGTCTGCGACCGGTATAGCATATGGACCGCGAGCAGTTTGACCAGGTCGTCGAAGAGGAATTCGAGGTTGTTCCGGATCTCTTCCGGAACAATCTTGAAAACGTCCGGATTGTGGTGGAGGATGAACCCCCCCAGCAGCTGAACCGCGGCCGGGGACTGCTGCTCGGGTTGTACCAGGGAATCCCGCTCAACAAGCGGGGAAGTGCCTACGGTGCGTATCCGGTGGTTCCGGATACCATTACATTGTTCCGAAAAAACATCGAATCGATTGCGGCGAATGAGGAAGATGTGCGCCGCCAGATTCGCGTGACACTGATCCACGAGATTGGTCACTACTACGGCATNNGCATGTCGGAAGCGGACATTCGCCATGCCGGATATTGAATGAAAGAGTTCGCGAGAGAAAGGAAACGTTGCTATGCCCAAAGTTCTATTCACGATTTCATATGGAGTGAAACCGGAAGCCCGCGATGCGTATTTGCAGCACGTCACCAGCCTGCGGGAGCACCTTCGCACGGTGGCAAAAAAGGATTACACGCTGTACGAGGCGAAAGGGAAGAAGGGGCAGTTCATGGAAGTGTTCGTGAGCGAGAGCATGGATGATTTCGATGCGCTTGAGGACAATCTCGATCCGGAGACGGAATCGATGATCGCGAAGGTTGAGGAGTTTGTAGACGACAAGGGAATGAAGTACTCAACGATGGTCGAAGTCGCGTAGGTCAGCCGTGGTGCAGAAGATTGATCCGATCGCGCGGTTCATGCAGGAGCATTCTGTCACCCTTCTGCAACTTTCAGCGCTGACCCGTGCAACACGATCACTGGTGGAACAGGGGTTTTCGTCCGACGCGTTTGCACGAACCGTCAGCGCACTGGCCTTTTTGCAGGACGAGGTGAGCCATCACAATGCCCGCGAAGAGGCGGCGCTTTTCCCTGTGCTCGACAGATATGTGGAGGGACCGACCGCGGTCATGCGGCAGGAGCACAGGGTTCTGAAGCTTGAGCTGCGACGCCTCAAGCGCGCGGTGGAATCCGTTTCGCAGAAGCGGACTTCAAAACGCGCCATCAAGGAGCTTGGGGGACAGGCGCAAGTCGTTGTCCAGCAGTTCGTGAATCACATCCACAAAGAGAACAACATTCTCTTCCCGCTCGTACAAAAGTTCCTGACCAAAGATGCGCTTCGTGAGATCGCCCGGCGGATGATGTAGACCGGGTGCCTATGGCCCGAANNCTAAGGACTGAAGTATTCCACGCAACTCTTTGAAACTAAAGAAACTAACAAAGATTGATTCGACAAAAGTCTCGCTAATGTGGGACGATGGGCACGAGGGTCCAGTTGCATTGCGGACTCTCCGTGATGCGTGTCCATGCGCAGGTTGCCAGGGGGAGACGATTCTTCTTCATCACTATGCGGCCCCTGAGAAGAAAGCCTCCGGGCCTTTGGCTTATCAACTGGAAGGCGCTGAGGTTATGGGCAACTACGCCCTCAAGCTTTCATGGGGGGATGGTCACGGTCAGGGGATCTATACATGGGAGCATCTCCGCTCCCTCTGTGAATGCGAAGAATGCTCCGCCAGGAAATCACTCAATCCTGCTGCCGGGGAAAGGCAATGAACAACGATGACGTTTTGCGGGGCATCTTTGAGCGCTTCCCATACGGCATATTTGTGGTTGCGACGAGCTCGGACAACGGGATTTTGGGGATTCTGGCTACATGGGTGATGCAGGTCTCGTTTGAGCCGCCCCTCGTTGCGATATCGGTGGAGAAGGGGGGGGTATTCGCGGATGCTCTCTTGCGGTCTGGTCGTTTCTCGCTGAATCTTGTGCGACCTGAAGACATCCGGGTGGCGAAGGGGGTTCTGAAATCGGGGCTGCTGATTGAACGTTCGGATGTCCGGGATGACTTTCTGGTTACCCCGGAAGGAGTTCCGGCACTGAGAGAGTCCGCCGGGATCCTCGAATGCCGGATCACGCAGACACATGACTCAGGAGACCATCTCCTGATCGTTGCCGAAGCCGATGCAGGTGTTCCCGCAGACTCCGCTGAGATGATGACACTCCGCGAGACCGGTTGGAAGTACCGCCGGAAACCCCCGGCAAAAGCGGCAGGCTAGAGAAGAGGAACAAGGCATGGCGGCAACCGACACGTTTGAAACCACACTTGCGAAGTTGTCCCCCGCACAGGCGCAAGCATTGGCGGGATACATCGCGAATGTCCGCGAGCAGATGCTGATGGCCCGTAGTGAAGATGCCAGGATGCGTGTGCTGGAGATGTTCCTGGAGGAAACTCACGAGCGACTGCAAGGGGTGAGGTAGTCAATTCCTCTTCTGCATCGTCGCCGTCACCTTCAGCGTCGCTCCATCCCTCAGAACAATCACTTCGACCTGATCGCCCGCTTTGAGTTCTCCGAGAACTCCCATGTAGTCATACACATTCAGGATCTTGTGACCGGCAAGGCCGGTGATGATGTCGCCCGTCTTGAGACCGGCTTTTTCCGCCGCACGATTCGCAAGGACGCCGCTGATCTTCATGCCGGTGCTGCCTTCGGCGACATCGGGAACAATGCCAAGGGTCACCGTGTAACTCCGGGTATCCCCGCCGGCGTTGCTGCGGCTGCTCGCAGCCATCTGGACATGCGTGAACGGCGGCCGCACGGTCATAGTATCGATGTCGCTGGCGATCCGATAGACATATTTCGCCAGAATCTCTTCGCCGGCGTAATTGATTTTGTCCCAATCGTCGCTCGGCTTGTGATAGTCATCGTGGTACCCTGTGAAGAAAAACAGTACCGGGATGTCCTTGCCGTAGAATGAGGAGTGGTCGCTCGGGCCATACCCTTCGGGATTCAATGTCAACACAAATGCCGAGTCTTTGTTTTCGCCGGCGAGCAGTCCACCCCATATCGATGACGTGCCGGTGCCTCCCACAGTCAATGCGCGGTTCTGCAATCGTCCCACCATGTCGAGATTCAACATTGCCACCGTCTCCTTGAGGGGAAAGAATGGCTGACTCACGTAATAGCCCGAACCGAGTGTACCAAGTTCCTCTCCGGAGAAGAAGATGAAGAGGAGGGAGCGTTTGAGCTGTGTGGAACGCGCCGCAAATGCCTGCGCAAGTTCAAGGAGCGCTGCGGTACCGGATGCATTGTCGTCGGCGCCGTTGTGGATCGCAATTGTGTCAGGCACCCTTGAGCCCGAACCGGGGCCTCCCATGCCGAGGTGGTCCATGTGGGCACCCAGGACGAGGACTTCATTTTTCAGAACAGGATCGTTTCCCTCGATGTACCCGACAATGTTCGACGTTTGTGCCATCACACGGGTGATCTCGGTTTCCATGTCAACAGTCGCGCGGGGGAGAGCAAACGAATGGGGTACATGAGCGCTGCGGATGGTATCCTGGAGGGCCTTGAGCGTCCATCCCGATGTTGCAAGCAGGAGGTCGACGGCTTCACGCTTCATGCTCACTGCGGGGATTCCGGAGGATCCTGCCCCCTGGTCGATGCCAAGCTTGATGAGCCCGTCATCGGGGTCATCGGCGGATNNCCATCATGCCGGCTGCCCCTTTTTCCCCGGCGACACGCGCCTTGTTGTGCAGCGCAGAGTATTTTTGGAAGCCGCTCTGGGAATTGCTGCCGTCGGGTGCATAGCGCAGCATGAGTACAACCTTGTCTTTCACGTCTACACCGGCGTAGTCATCATAGGGCTTGTCCGGAGCGGAAATGCCGTACCCGACGAAGACCAGAGAGGCTTTTGCCGGACGTGACGCACTAAAGCCGAGGGGACGGAAGTTGCTGTCGAGAGTCATAGCTTTTCTGCCCCCGGGGAGTCCGGGGCCTTCGACGACACAGCGATTATGCGTTNNGCGTTCCTTCCTTCACGGTCGATACGAAATCGAACGGCTGAAAGAACGTGCCGTTGTCGCCGGCAGGCTTCAGGCCCCAGAGCTTCAAATCCGTGGCAATATAGATCGCTGCTTCGGTATTGCCCGGCGTGCCGGAAGCTCTGCCTTGGAGTTCATCAGATGCGAGATATTTGATGTGCTGGCGCAATTCCCCCGCGGTGATGTCGGGGGTTGAAGTTTGGGCTGTCACCTGCGTTGATCCTGCGACGAGCGCAGTGGCCGCGACGATGGTGATCCACTTCGTCATGGAATACACCCTTGTTGTGGTAGAATCGGATTTCTCAGTATACGTCCTCCGCCAGTCAGTTGCAAGGTTGTTGACATTCGGACGAATCGTAAATATATTAAATGATGGACTTTACGGGGATAGACCTATGACGCTAAAAGAAAAATTGAGCGAAGACATGAAGCGGGCGATGAAAGGCGGCGACAAAGTCCGCCTGGAGACCCTGCGGACACTGCGCGCCGCATTGATGGAGAAAGAAATCGATAAGCGGGGGAGCGGGCAGCCGGTGACTCCGGACGACGAGATGGGCGTGCTCACCGGAGCGGCAAAGAAGCGGAAGGAATCCATTGAGGCGTTCGGTCGCGGCGGCCGCGAGGATCTTGTTGCCCAGGAAACCGCCGAACTCCGCATCATCGAGGAGTACCTTCCCCGCCAGATGTCGAGAGACGAAGTCGTGGCCGTTGTGCGCCAGATCGTCGTGGAAACAGGCGCATCCTCTGCAGCGGACTTTTCAAAAGTCATGCCGCTCGCCATGAAGGAACTGAAGGGCAAAACTGAAGGGAAGCTCGTGCAAGAAGTTGTCAAGGGGCTGCTTGGCGGGAATTGAGTGCATGACGNNCATTCGAGAGCGCCCTCGAGAAGCTCGAATTCGATAAGATCCGTCAACGGATTCTCCGGTACGCCGCTTCCGATCCGGGGCGTGAACTGCTCGGGTCGTTCAGCGTCATTACGGATCCGGAGGAGATCAGACTCCGCCTGAGCGAAGTCAGTGACATGAAGCAGTTGCTGGAGGTGGAGAACGATCTTCCGTTAAACGGCATTCAGCCGGTCAGGGGCGCGTTGCAGAAGTCGGGCCTGGAAGGGAGCGTGCTCGCCGCGCGGGATATCGCCCAGGTAGGCAGCACCATGAGCGCAGCCCGCACGACGCGGTCGTTTCTCGCAAAGCGCCGCGATGCACATCCGCTGGTGTGGGCTCTTGCCGATGGATTGCACGTCGACAAGGTGCTGGAGTTCAACATCGANNCGTGCGGTGGAGGAGAGCGGTGCCGTCCGCGCCAACGCCTCGCGTGAATTGGAGTCGATCCGCCGCGCCATCGGTGACCGGTCCGATGAGTTGCGCAAGCGTCTCGAAGGAATTCTCCGCGGGGTCTCCGATCTCGGATTCAGTCAGGAGGAGATCATCACCACGCGCGAAGGGCGGATGGTGATCCCGGTAAAAGTGGAGCACAAGAAACACGTTCCGGGATTCATCCACAGCGCTTCGGCCAGCGGCGCGACGGTGTTCATCGAGCCGACGGAAACACTCGAACTGAACAACGAAATCAGGAGCCTCCAGTTTCAGGAACAACGTGAAGTGGAACGCATCCTGCGCGAACTCACCGGGCAGATCGGTGAACAGCGTGATGCGTTGTTGCGGAATCTGGACCTCCTTGCGGCGCTTGATGCGCTGCAGGCGAAGGCGAAGTACTCGATCGAGATACTGGGCGTGGCACCGGCGATCACGATTGGGGGAACCGTCAGGCTGCAGAAGGCCCGGCATCCGGTGCTCCTGATCCACCATGGCATGCAGGGGGCAGTGCCGCTCGATCTGGAAATCGGCGGATCGTATTCCACGCTCGTGATCAGCGGTCCGAATGCAGGCGGCAAATCGGTGGCGATGAAATGCCTCGGCGTGATCGTGCTCATGGCACAGGCCGGTTTGCATATTCCGGCAGGGCCCGAATCCACCCTTCGCGTGTTCCGCCGGATGTTCGTGGATATCGGTGACGAACAGTCCATCGAGAGCGATCTGAGCACATTCAGCTCGCATCTTGCGCACCTGAAGGAGATCACGACGGGTGCGGATGCCGAGAGCCTGGTGTTGATTGATGAGATCGGCACGGGAACCGATCCCTCGGAGGGCGGTGCGATTGCCGCGGCCGTGCTCGAGTATCTCACGGCACGCGGGGCACTGACGATTGCGACTACCCATCATGGTGCGCTTAAAGTCTTTGCCCATGAAACTCCGGGGATCGAGAACGGCGCGATGGAATTTGACCAGGCCACACTTACACCCACGTACCGTTTCCACGCGGGGGTGCCGGGAAGCAGCTACGCGCTGGAGATGGCGGACCGCCTTGGGTTCCGCGACTCACTGATGGCGCGGGCGCGCGAGTATCTCGGCGGCGAGCATATGCGCCTGGAGGACCTGATCCAGGAACTGGAAGCAACGGCGCAGGAGCACCGCAAAGAATTGCAGGCCGCCGCCGCCGAACGGGCGCGCGCAACGGCAATGGCGAGCGAGTACGACGCGAAAATGGCTTCGCTCTCGGCGGAACTGCGGGAGAGGAAACGAACAGCGGTGGAGGAGGCGAAGACGATCGTTGCACACGCAAACGCGGTCATCGAGAAGAGCATAAAGGAGATACGTGAATCGGGTGCCTCCCGCGACGTCGTGCGCTCTTCAAAAGAGGAAGTGCGCGCGGTGCGGGAGAGTCTGGACAAACAGGAGAAGGGAACCCCGTCGGAACTCGCAGAACAGATGCCGGTTACGATAACGCCGGGGAGCGTTGTGACACTGATCGGCCGGAACGATCCCGGCGAGGTTTTTGCCGTTTCGCCCGACCGCAAGTCGGCTGTTGTGCTGTTCGGGGTTGTGAAGCTGCGCGTGCCCGTTGCGGATCTCCGGCCGACATCGCGCAAGCTTCCATCGCAACGTGTCACGGGATCGGCGTTGCCCGACCGCTCCGGGCCTGTACAGCGTGAACTGGATCTGCGGGGCATGACCGCGGATGAGGCATTTCCGCTCATCGACAAATTCATCGATGATGCGGTGCTTGCCGGTTTGAACCGGATCGATGTGATTCACGGCAAAGGGACAGGCGCATTGCGGAAGAAGGTGTCGGAATTCCTGAGCCGTCATCCCTGTGTCCGTTCCTTCCGGCTGGGAGAATGGAACGAGGGAGGTGTTGGCGCAACGGTTGTGGAGCTCAACGAAGAATAGACATGGCCCCGACATTCAGGAAAATACTCATCGCCAATCGCGGAGAGATCGCCGTGCGCATCATGCGCACGTGCAGGGAACTTGGGGTGGGTACGGTTGCCGTCTATTCGGATGCCGATGCAGCCATGCCGCATGTGTTCGCTGCCGACGAGGCGTACCGCATCGGACCGCCGCCATCGCGGGAAAGCTATTTGCGGATGGATACGCTGCTGGATGTTGCGCGCCGAAGCGGTGCGGAGGCGATACATCCCGGCTACGGATTCCTTGCAGAAAACCCGGTTTTTGCCGCAGCTGTCGCTGATGCCGGCTTGATATTCATCGGCCCGCCTGCGTCGGCGATCAGGGCGATGGGCGACAAAACCTCTGCACGATCGCTGGTCAAGAAGGCGGGTGTGCCCATCGTTCCCGGCACGGAAGAGCCGCTGCGCAACGTGGAGGAAGCAAGAACCTTTATCCGAACGCACGGCACACCTGCGCTGCTGAAAGCGGCTGCCGGCGGGGGAGGAAAGGGGATGCGTGTTGTGCACACGGTTGATGAGCTCCCCTCTGCATTCGCCCAGGCACAATCGGAGGCCCGCTCCGCCTTCGGCGACGAACGCATCTACATTGAGAAGTATCTGGAGCAGCCGCGGCATGTCGAAATCCAGATCCTGGCGGATGCCCACGGCTCGGTGATTCACCTGGGCGAACGCGAATGCTCGATACAGCGCAGGCACCAGAAGATCATCGAAGAGAGCCCGTCTGTTCTGGTGGACGAGGCAATGCGCGCGGCAATGGGAGAGACCGCGTGCCGCGCCGCACGCGCGTGCGGGTACGTCAATGCGGGGACGATCGAGTTTCTCGTCGACCGTTCGCGGAATTTCTACTTCCTCGAAATGAACACCCGCTTGCAGGTGGAACATCCGGTGACCGAATTGCGCACAGGCCTGGATCTCGTTGCAGAACAGCTCAAGATTGCCGCCGGTCAACCTCTCGGCATTCGGCAGGAGGATGTGCGCTGGAGTGGACATGCGATCGAATGCAGAATTTGTGCCGAGGATCCTGCAAACGATTTTTTCCCGTCCACGGGCCGCATCACCCAACTGCGTCCTGCTCAGGGGCCGGGGATGCGGGAAGACCGCGGCATTGAAGTGGGCTCCGAAGTGTCACTGTTCTATGACCCGTTGCTTTCAAAGGTGATTGCCTGGGCGGACGATCGTGAACACGCGATCGCGCGCATGATCCGCGCGCTCCGTGAGTACGAAGTGACCGGCGTGACCACCAATGTCGGCGTGCACCTGTTCGTTCTGCAACATCCGGAGTTCCGGGCCGGGACGTATGATACCGGATTCCTCGGCAGGAATCTCAACCGCGACACGCTGAGGGGGTTTTGTGCTGATGCATCGCTGCCCGCAGCGGTGCTTGCCGCGTGGATATCCCACGAGCACAGAGACGGGGAGTCGCTGCAACCGGCGGCCACGCTTCCGGCAAAGCGGCCGTCGGGTTGGAAGAGTCAAAGACTCCCGGCAATGCGCGGCGGCCGGACGTGAACACCGGTTATACGGCAACAATCGGCGACACGGTGCACCACGTGACATTCGACGGGAATGGCCGGTGCGAGGTCGATGGGAAACCGGTCGATCTCCAGGTTACACCGCAGCCGGGCGGGCGCTACACCGTTCTTCTTGGTGCGACCCCGTGGAGCTTCACCGTGCGGAGAGAGGGTGCGGCAGTGGTTGTGTCAAGCGGGGGACGCGAATGTGCGGTTACCGTTGAGTCGGATCGCGAGAGAGCGTTGCGGCGCGTTGCCCCGGTGCAGAATGCAGGCAAGACGCGAAATGAAATCGTGGCACCCATGCCTGCATTGGTCGTGCGCATTCATGTTGCTGCAGGTGATGCGGTGCAGGAAGGGCAGGCGCTTCTCGCGTTGGAAGCGATGAAAATGGAAAACGAAATNNTATGGCGGGGGGTTCGAGGCGCTCAGCGTGTCCGCGCGCGGCGCAGGCATGGGAGGCGTCATGGCCATGGTTACCGGCAGCCCGACGTCGGCGTATGTCAATCCGGCGTCGCTCTCGTATCTGCGGGGAACGCAGTTTTCGATCGGAATGACAGTCACTCTTCCGAACTTCCGGTTCACTGAGGACTCCGTCGCCGGGACTTCCACGAAGATGCAAACACAGGTGCTNNTTCCCGCCGAATTTGTGTCTGACACATACGTTTGCATCGGGGTTGGGGTTCGGCATTGCGGCCACCATTCCGTACTCCAGCAAAACCGATTGGGGCGTGGAGTGGGCGGGCCGGAGGGTGATTGACGCTTCGGAACTCCGCGGCGTGGTCGTGACGCCGATGGTCTCCTTCCAGGCCACACGCAGCGTATCAATAGGGGTCGGCCTTAACATCACATCCTTCCGATTTGTCCGAAGCGCGCAAGTAGTTGCGGCCCCTCAGGTTCCGGAAGCGGTGGGTGTAGAGGGAACCGAGCGCATGCAGGGGGATGGAGAAACGGCATACGGCGTTCAAGTGGGCATGTTGTTTGTACCTGATGAAGTGTTTTCGTTCGGCTTTGTCTATAAGAGCCGAAGTGCTGTCACGTTTGAAGATGGTGAGGTTATATACGAATGGCCTGCGACCTTTGTTCCCGCTGCGGGAACGACGACGAGTACGTTCGCGACGTCGTTAATGATGCCGGATAAGATCCACGCCGGAGTGAGCTTCCGGCCCATCGCTCCACTCCTCCTGATGGGTGAACTGGAGTATGTGCGATGGTCTTCGATCGNNGCACAATTGCGCCCGTCGATCCCGGATGCCGACCGGACGGCATACACGACAGGGATCGGCTACGAAATCGGCGAGGGCTTGATGCTGGATGTGGCGCTGCAGTTTGTGAATTACAATGACCGGACGATTACGAATTCGGCGGTG
>PMMO01000145.1:0-4212 GCA_003162215.1 Ignavibacteriota bacterium | reverse complement strand
GTGATGTGGAGCGAACATTGCAGCTACAAGAACTCCATAGCTGTGTTGAAGACGCTCCCGCGAAGCGGGGGACGGCTTCTTGTAAGCGCGGGTGAGGAGAATGCCGGACTTGTGGATATTGGTGATGGCCTCGCTGTTGCGTTNNTATCGCATCGCTCAATTCACTGCGGTTTGGCGATCTGAAGCATCCCCGGACCCGCTTTCTCGTCGACGGGGTAGTGCGGGGAATCGGGGACTACGGCAACAGCTTCGGTGTGCCCACTGTTGCAGGCGAAGTGTACTTTGATCCCTGCTACCAGGAAAACCCGCTTGTGAATGCCATGTCCGTCGGCATTGTCAAGCATGGCGAATGGGCGAGTGCAACCTCAAAGGGACCCGGGAATCCGGTGATGATCGTGGGATCGGCAACGGGAAGGGATGGTATTCACGGAGCCACATTCGCATCGGAAGAAATTTCGGAGGAATCGGAGAAGAAACGGCCATCGGTGCAGGTGGGAGACCCGTTCACCGAAAAACTTCTGCTGGAAGCCACGCTCGAAGCGATCAGGACCGGATTTGTTGTGGGCATTCAGGATATGGGTGCGGCCGGGATCATTTGCTCCACGTCTGAGATGAGCGCCCGCGGGAAATGTGGCATGGAGGTGAATCTCGATCACGTCCCGGCCCGCGAAACCGGCATGTCAGCGTATGAGTTAATGCTCTCGGAATCACAGGAACGCATGCTCGTGGTGGTTCAGAAAGGGCGTGAATATGACGTCCGCAAAGTATTTGAAAAATGGGATTTGCATGCGGAGATCATCGGTGAAGTGATTGAAGGGGACAGGCTGATTGTGCACTACCGGGGCAAGACCGTGGCGGATGTTTCGCCGGATTCATTGGTGCTTGGCGGCGGTGCTCCGGTCTACTCCAGGGAATCACGAAGGCCGGACTATCTTGATTCCTTGCGGGAATTCAGCGCAGAAAACATTCGCATTCCAACGGATCTGATGGAAGTCATGGTTGCGTTGATGAGTGATCCGAACATCGCATCCAAGAGATGGATCTACGACCAATATGACAGCATGGTCAGAACAAACAACGTAGTATTAGCTGGAGCGGATGCGGCAGTAGTTACGGTGCAACATACGGTTAAAGGGCTTGCTTTAAAAACGGACTGCAATAGTCGGTACGTCTATTTGAATCCGCGCATTGGTGGGATGATTGCAGTGGCGGAGGCCGCACGGAATGTGGCGTGCACGGGTGCAGTTCCGGTGGCGATCACGAATTGCCTGAACTTTGGAAATCCGTACAAGCCGGGAGTCTACTGGCAATTCAAGGAAGCGGTGGCCGGGATTGCGGAGGCATGCCGGGTGCTTGGAACGCCGGTTACGGGCGGCAACGTGAGCTTTTATAACGAGAGTCCGACGACGAGCGTTTATCCGACACCCGTTATTGGCATGCTTGGGTTGCTGGAGGATGTGCGGAAAGCGAAGACTGCGTTCTTCAAGCGTGCCGGGGACAAGATATTCCTGGTTGGCAAATGCAAGGGTCACCTGGGGGGCTCGGAGTATCTTGCCTTCGTGCATGGAGTCATCGCTGGGGATGCGCCGCCGATCGATCTGTACGAGGAGAAACGACTTCAGGGGCTCCTGGCAAGCCTGTCAAACGATGATGTCATTGCCTCTGCACATGATTGTTCTGAAGGAGGCGTCGCTGTAGCTTTAGCGGAGTGCTGTATTCTTAATAGGAACAGGCAATTCGGGGCAAGAGTTAAACTCCCTTGGGGGGGGATGCGCAAGGACGCGGTATTGTTTGGCGAGGACCAGTCGCGAGTAATTGTGAGCGTCGAGCCTGAGAAGACAAAGAGATTTTTGGAAGAGGCACGCGCCGCGGGAATCACGGTCACGGAGCTTGGAGATGTGACGAAAGATCCTTTGCTGGCGATTGAGGAATGCGGGAGTATCGCGATCGAGAGGCTTGACAGGAGTTACAATTCGGCGATTGGGGAGCGGATGAAATAAGTGAAGTTTACATAATACATATTATTTGACATTGGTGGTCCGTCATGTGACAGACATGTGACAGACCACCGCTCATTGGGGTCATCCCCTTGGCCCCACAATCAACAGCGAACCGGCTGCGACCTCGAGTTTCACCCCAACAACCTCACGCCCGACAACTTCACCATCGGCATGCACGTTGAACCGTTCCATTGATTCCACTGCGATGCTTGTCGTACGCGAATAACTGACTGCCTTGTCATCGATACGCTTGCCGCTCATTACCGCAGGTATCAGCCTCAGGATCTTCGTGACTGGCACTTCCTGGATTGCGCAGACATCCAGTTTGCCGTCATCTACGAGCGCCTCAGGTGTCAGATAGAACCCGCCCCCGGCGCATTTCCCGTTTCCAACTGCCACGAGAAGTTTTTTGCCGACCGTCGTGTTACCGTCGACACTGATTCGAAAAAATGGCGGCTTGTAGTGGCCAAGAGTCTGCAGCACTGCAACCAGGTACAGCAGCGTACCGCGCAGGTAGTTGATCTCGCTGACCCTCTGCGCTACTGAAGCGTCAAAGCCAATACCCACGCCGTTTACGAAGAACCTGTCCGGGGCATATTGCGTGCTCCCGTTCTTCAGATTGCCGCAGGCGACCCGTCCCGCATCGATACGCCGAACATTGCGCGCCTGCAGGATCTCGACACAAGCCTGCAGTTTCCGCGGAATCCCCAAGGATTTGATAAAATCATTCCCCGAGCCGGTGGGAATGATCCCGAGACTTTTCCCGGACCCCATGATGCCGTTTGCGACCTCGTTGACTGTGCCGTCGCCGCCGACTGCGACGACGTGTGGACTGCTGCACGCGCGTGCTATCTCCGTGGCATGACCCGCGCGCGNNACCTCGTATGTGTGTCCGAATCCCGGTAGCACGCGTTCGAGCTCCGCGAGCGTCTTCCGGGCAGCCCCCTTGGCTGCCATCGGATTCATGACAAACGTGAAATCACTCACGGCCGGCTCTGCGCATCATACGGTTTTTTGTGCTTCGATTTTGTTTGATATGGGATCGTATAAGATGTTTGAAGAGAAGATGATATGGGCATGTCCCTCGAGAGAAATCGAAGTCAGATTTTTTCCATCGAATGCAAACCCGACACGCAGAATCTCACCGCTTCGTGTACGTACGGTCACCGGTGATGGCGCTCCTCGTTCTATGGCTGCGATTGCCGTANNATTGCCGCAGATGCGATTGACCCGGTGCCGCAGGCGAGCGTTTCAGCTTCGACTCCCCTCTCGTACGTGCGGATCGCAATGGTATCTTTGCCCACCACCTTTACGAAATTGACGTTTGTCCCTTCCGGCATGAACTCCCTATGTCCCCGCAATTCTCTCCCGGTAGTTATGACATCAATGGACTCGAGGTCATCGACGAACGTGACCACGTGGGGTGCGCCGGTATTGACTGCGTGGCAGAGGAATCTGCCGGCGGTTGCGCGCACAGGGATTCCCCTGCGAACCCGTTCGGGATCTTTCATTGCCACACGGATGCCGTCAGCCGTGAATGTCGCACGGTACACGTAACCGAGGGCCTCAAAGCTGATGTTGTTGTGTTCGAGGCCATGTTCGCGTGCCAACAGGACGCAGCACCTGCCTCCATTGCCGCACATTCCGCCCGAGCTGCCGTCGGCGTTGTAATACAGCATGGTGAAGTCAGCGCGGGTTGACGGATCCAGCACCAGCAGACCATCAGCGCCGACGCCGTAATGGCGTTCGCACACGGCTCTGGCAAAGGCCGGCCAATCGACCTGAAGCCGGCCCCCGGTGTTGTCGACTGCCACGAAATCGTTTCCCGCGCCGCTCAGTTTCGTGAAGGGTACTTCAATGTGGTTCATGTTGTCTCCCTAAAAGAAACCGCTCCCGGGTTGGACCCCTCAAGGTACNNCGTGCATCATGGTACAAAGATTATTGGAGCCACGCAACGCGCGAACCGCGAAATTGTTTCTCACGCCCGCGAACTATTCCAACACGCTGAGTGCATCTGGTATCTACATGCCGGATGAAATCTATTCGACTGAACGGATGCGCGAAGCGAAAACGCAATCGGAGCAGGTCTATGCCACGGATTCGCGCAAAGATGCCCCCGTGAGGGGGACTCATTCCATCCATTACGCCGCAACATTTTTTTGAATCCGAGAAGCGGCGGCTCAAGACGAAGTTTCGGTCCGGACGAAGTTTT
>PMMO01000215.1 GCA_003162215.1 Ignavibacteriota bacterium | reverse complement strand
GTCTCGCCGCTGTCGATGACTGCGGGTTGCACCGTGAACGAGTAGACTGTTCCGGAGACCGGGCTGATTTCAATCTCCTCCGGATATGTCGAGAAGAGATCCTGGATGAGTGTCAGGGTATTCTTCTGCAAGATGTCCTGCGGGTGTCCGTCTGCACCGCTATACCAGCCCCAGGACAGCGCACCCGCATAGCCATTTGCGTAGAGGGTTTGATAGAGCGCAGTATAGGAAAGCCCGAGCGTCGGTTCAGGGAAGAATTCCCCAACGGCTACCGGCTTCGTCAGGTTCCAGGTTGAAGCGGGGTGGTGAAAGGGCGAATCGGACGTCCCCGCACCGTGATTGTCATAGTAGTGAAACGTGTAGAAATCGAGAGTCCCCCGGGGATCACCTCCTGCCGCGACGAGACGATCGTCCCTGTAATAGTTCATATTCGCAGCGAGGGCATAGCGGGAAACAATTTCCTCCGCCGTTACCCTGGCGCCATAGCGGGCGGCAAAGTCGTTCTCGATTTTGCTTTTCTGCTCCATCGTCATGGCGTTGAGCCGGGCTACCACATCACTCTGCTTTGCCACGGCAATGACGTCTGTCAGTGCATTCAACCCGGCTGTACCGTTTGTCACCTTGGCTGTCGAATCAGTCCGATGGATCGCTCCTGCAACAAGGTTGACGAATCTCTGGATGTTGGCCATTGGGACATGATAGTTGAAACTCCATCCGAATTCATTACTCATCCCTTCCGGCTCATTGAACACTTCCCAGGAGATGATTCCCGGATGCCCTTTGAGGGCAGTTACCATGGGAATGAGCGCATTGTCGATATATGCCCGCGTGTAGATGGTGTCTGTCAGCATCAACTCCGATCGGTTGGTGACGAGTGAGCCGTTCTCGATGCGCATCATGTCAAAGGACCAGAGGCAAAGCATGAGACCGATCTTCCTCTGCCATGCCATGTCAAGGACTTTCTTCAGGTTGGCAATGGCCGTCGTCCCCGGACCGATCACCTTACCGCCGGCGTTAAACTGAGGCGTGTTCGCACCGGTCGTGTGCAGCCAGAACCGTAGCGCGTTGCCGCCATGTACATGGATGGAGTCGAATACCGACGCAAATGCAACAGTATCGACGGGGTATGGGCCCAGATCTCCTGCGAATCTGACCCATGCAATATTTGACCCGTTCAGAAAAAGCTGCTGGTTGTTAAAGTCGATCTTTGATTGGGCAGGCAAGGAAGAAACGGCCCCAAAGAATACCACTACGGCGATGACCCAAAGGGCGGAGAGTTGAGCGCTGATCGATTTCATGAGATCCCTGAAGAAGTGAAACACCGTATGCAACACCGCCTGACGCACGTCCGATAGACCATGGACAACCCGGAAGGCGTCCACGGAAAGAACTGTTCCCCTTGTTCCAGAGAATATATGAAAAAACCTTCCTTAAATCTCCACATCTTTTGGATCGCGCGAGGTCTCAGAACATCCGCACATCTGCCTCTTGCACAAGAGCTTGAAAATCCTCTGAGAAATCGGAGAAAAACCTCGCCTTCTATCGAAAACTTTCGTATGATTGCTCATCNNCATCAAGATTTTCCTCAACGTTGCCGGAGGTGCATCATGAAACGATTTCTCCTGATCATTTGCTCCCTTCTCGCCGCGAATTCCTTCGCCGCCGCGCAGGTCGTCGCGGATTTCGAGACAAATCTCAATGGTTTTTCGAACCCTAACTTCGGACCTGCCATGACGGGCGTTTCGCGAGTGGCCGATCCGACCGGGAAGAGCGCCGGCGTGATGAAGCTCCTCTGGAATTTCCCCGGCATGGGCTTCACAAACGGCGCGGTCAGCGCAAAGAACGCCATCCCAGTGAACGGTGCACGATTCATTACGTACTGGGTATATTTCCCGGTCAGCACTCCGGCAAACCTCAACGTGGGGGTCTTCGCTCAGGATAACAAGAACTACAGGTTTCACCAAAATACGGTTCTCGGGTCCACCATTCCCAAGAGCACGTGGTATCCCATCTCCCTCGATCTGCAACAGACCCTGATCAACGATCCGCAGTTCGACATCGTCACCGGCAACATCTACCAGACCGGCATCCAGCTGGACAACGGACTTGACACCGTCTCCGTCTGGAAGGACAGCATCTATGTCGACAATGTTGCGCTCGTCGGTTCGCAGCCGGTTAAGGTCGCAGATTTCGAGACAGGGCTGAACGGCTACACGGATGTCGGCTTCGGGCCGGCATTGAAAAAGGTTGCACAGGTGACGGATCCGACGGCATCGAGTGCCGGCGTGATGCAGCTCAACTTGAGTTTTCCCGCCGATACGAACTCGAAAGGCGCGGTGGGCGTGAAGCAGACCGGCGGGCTCGCCGTGGGCAATGCAGAGTTCATTACGTACTGGGTCTTTCTTCCTGACAGCTCCATGCCGGACAGTTTCGCCGTCAGTGTTTTTGCCCAGGACAATAAGAATTACACGTATCACGATGTGAATGTGCTGGCGAAGGACATCCCCAAGAAGAAATGGTATCCCCTCTCGCTCGATCTTCAGCAGGAGCTTATCAAGGACCCTCAGTTCGATATCCTTACCGGCAATCTTTTTCAAACCGGTATCCAGATCCAGAGCTACAACTATCATGGTGCCATCCCCGGTTGGAAGGACAGCATCTACATTGACAATGTCGCTTTCCTTTCCGTTCAGGCCGCTCCACCGGTCAAGGAATACGTTCTTGCCAATTTCAATACGCCGGGTGATGTTGCCGGGTTTTTCAAGGAGACGTGGGCACCAGCTGTCACGGCAGTAGCCAACGGGATCGACACAACGAACGCCGCCAACCGCGTCCTGCTCGCCGATTTCAGCTTCTCCGACACCGGAAGTACGCCCGTCACCAAGGGCGCATTCGGCAAGAATAACGTCGGCATTTTCTCGGCGACGGCCGACACTACTGCAACGGATATCGCGATCGATGTCTTCATTCCGGTCGGCATGCCCGACAGCGCACAGTTTGCCGTCGCCTTCCAGGGTACGGCGACAGGCGGCAACTGGACGGCGGACAACTATGCCCTGGGGACCAGTTCAGGGACGCTGCAGAAAGGGCAATGGAATACCCTGAAATACAATGTCGCCGGTCACATCAAGGATGGATCGATCACAAAAACGCGTGGCACAGGAACATTCATCCTTCAGGTGCTTTACGCGAATCCTCCAAAATGGAACGGCCGGCTCTTTTTCGACAATCTCACGTTGTTCGGGATTGCCGATGCCCCAACATCGGTAGCGCAAAACACCTCAGGCGTGCCACACGAGTATCAGCTCTACAACAATTATCCGAATCCTTTCAATCCGTCGACGACCATTCGCTACAGCCTGAAACAGGATGGAGTTGTGACATTGAAAGTCTACGACGTCCTGGGCAGGGAGGTAACAACCCTCGTGAACGAACCCCAGAAGGCCGGTTCGTACTCCGTCCTTTTCGATGCGAAACAGCTGGCATCGGGCACGTACTTCTACACGATTCGGGCCGGCTCGTTCGTGAAAACTGAGAAGATGATGCTACTCAAGTAACGAGGGTTTTCTGTTGTTCGCCCGGCATGACGTACACCGCTTGCAGCGCCAATCTCCCCCGAGAGGTTGATTTCCGCTTGCGCGGAACTGATGAACAAGGAGGCAACTTTGATGATCACCGTGACTCTCACGACTTGACCTCGATACGCACTCTCAGCTTGATGTCCGACGAGGATGGACCGATCTGAAGCTCATACGCTCCCGGCACGACACCGTAGCGTTTCATCTTCTCCTCATACACGCGCAAGTCTTCACCGCCCACCGGAATTTCAACAATCTTCTCCTCGCCGCGCTTCAGATGCGCCCGTGCAAATCCCTTCAGACTTCTGATCGGCTCCTCTGCTCCGCCAACGGTTCTTCGCACATACACCTGCACCACTTCATCACCGTCGAACTTACCCGTATTGGCAAGAGTCACTCGAACGCGGATCGTGTCGCGTGATCCGGCGGTGAGTTTCGCGACCTCCGCTTTCTTGTACTCGAATTGCGTGTAACTCAAACCATATCCGAAGGGATACAGTGGCTCCCCGCGAAAATAGCGATAGGTCCTCCCCTCCATGCTGTAGTTCTCAAATGAGGGTACATCGTTTACGGATTTGTAGAATGTGACCGGCAGGCGTCCGGCAGGGTCGTAATCACCGAAGAGAACATCCGCAACCGCATTGCCTCCCTGTTGTCCGGGATACCAGGCTTCAACGATGGCGGACAGATTCTCGTTTGCCCANNTGACGGCAAGGGCGCTGCCGTTCGTCAGGACAAGAGTGACGCGTTTCCCGAGTCCTGACAGAGCCTTGAGAAGGTTTTCCTGGGACTCCGGCAAGCTCAGGTCCGTCCGGTCTCCGCCGGAGAAGCCTTTCAGATTGATCCCCATCTCCTCCCCCTCTAATTGAGGCGAGATCCCCATGACGGCGATGATCTGGTCTGCCTCCCGGGCAATTGCAAGGGCTTCTGCCGCCAGGTCGATCGGCCTTGTCCAGCCAAATCTTGCCACTGCATCTCCCCCGTTCTCAAAGTATTCCAGCCTGACGTCGTACTCCCTTCCCGCCGTCAACTCAATGGCTTTTGAAACCGTGTGCGCGGCGCTGGCTTTCCAGTCTTCCATGAATAAGGTGCTGTCCAGGTACAGCCGGAAACCGTCGTCGGCCGTGACACCAAGGATGTAGGTTGCGGATGCTTCCGGCACCAGCTTCCCGGTCCAGCGGACGGAGAAATGATCCACGGGATATTCCTCCGCCGGGCCGCCCCCACCCCAGCCAAAATCCACCGTTTCATCGTTCCGGATCAGTGCCGGCATTCCCTGAAGATCCATGTTGGTGAAGTATTCGCCCCTGAGACCGGCGCGGACGATAGTTCCCTCCCGGCTCCGGAGACATCGGGCCGGAACCGGTTCGAGTTTCGCCATGCCCTCCGCAATTTCGCAACCCCGGGCATGGAGCACCTTCGTTCCGGCTCCTACCTTGTTCCGGATTCCCTGAAGAATAGTGACGGGGTGAGTCGGCGTGCCGTTGTAATTGCCCAGCAGAACATCACTGTCGTCGGCAGTCGGTCCTATCACCGCGATCGATTTGAGATCCTTTCTCAGCGGGAGCGCTTCGTGAGAGTTTTTCAGAAGGACGATGCTTTCCTGAGCAACCTTCCTTGCCAGGGCATCATGTTGAGGTGAGTCATTCTCCGAGAACGGTATGTGTGTATACCGCACACGCGCCGGCGGATCGAACATCCCCAGCTTGAAGCGTGCCGTCATGAGACGCATTACGGAGACATCGATCTCCTTCTCCGTGATCAGACCCTGTGCGATAGCCTCTTCCAGGGCTTCGTACTCGCCGCCGCATGTCAGATCGCATCCCGCTTTCACCGCCAGCGCCGATGCCTCGGCAGCATTTGCGGCAACCTTATGGCCCGCAAAGATGTCGTTGATCGCCCCACAATCCGACACGACATATCCCTTGAATTTCCATTCTCCTCGCAAGATGTCTCCGAGGAGAAAGCTGCTCGCGCA
>PMMO01000114.1 GCA_003162215.1 Ignavibacteriota bacterium | reverse complement strand
TTGCCGGATATAGTGACTATTTCGCCGATCTTAGCAAGACGCTGCAGGATGAAATTATTGCCCGAACTGAACACCAGGGATTCTCACCTGTCCGTCAATGAAAGCCTTGCTCCTCGAAAATATTCATCCGCACGCCGTTACTGACTTCGCCACCGCCGGTGTTGAGGTACGATCGGAAAAGGGGAGCATGAATGAAGACGAGCTGGTTGCGGCTCTCGACGGCGTAGAGGTGCTGGGGATTCGTTCGCGCACCCAGCTCACTGCGCGGGTGTTCGAGCATGCGCGTCAACTCGCTGCAATTGGCACGTACTGTATCGGCACCAATCAGGTGGATCTGGTTGCAGCCTCGCATCGCGGTGTCGCCGTGTTCAATGCCCCCTACAGCAATACNNCGCGGGAAGAAACTTGGGATCATTGGATACGGGAACATCGGCTCGCAGGTCTCCACCCTCGCGGAAGCCATGGGGATGGATGTGTATTATTACGATGTTGTGGACAAGCTGACCATTGGCAATGCAACACGGCTTCCCTCACTGAAAGACCTTCTCGAAACCGTCGATATCATCACCATCCATGTTGACGGCAATCCGGACAACACCAACCTTATCGATTCAGAAGAATTCGCCATGATGAAGGATGGCGTGCTTCTCTTGAACCTGAGCCGCGGATATATCGTCAACATTGATGCGCTAGCGCGGAACCTTCGCAACGGAAAGGTTGCCGGCGCTGCTGTNNGGGAGCACGGAAGAGGCCCAGGAGAACATTGCCTCTTTCGTTACGCAGAAGGTGCTTGAATACAATGTCACGGGCAGCACATTTACGAGCGTGAACTTCCCGCGGATTAATTTGCCGCCGTATGACAAGTCTCCTTCACGTCGGCTTCTTCACGTGCATCAGAATGTCCCCGGCGTTTTGTCGCATATCAACGGCATTTTTGCGAAGAACAACGTGAACGTGCTGTCGCAGTATCTTCGCACAAACGAGCTGATCGGTTATGCTATTGCCGATGTCGATGCCGAGTACAAAGACTCACTGTTCGACGATCTTCAAAAGGTGCCACACACAATCAAAGTGCGGATTCTGTAGTGTCGAGTATGCTCTCTCGATCGCTCCCCCATTCTCTCCGCATTTCTGCACCCGGCAGGGTCTGTCTGTTCGGCGAACATCAGGACTATCTGCACCTGCCTGTAGTGCCCTGTGCCATTTCCCTGCGTGTGACCGTCGAAGGTACGCGCATGGAACGGCCGCGGGTGGATCTTGACCTGCCCGACATCGGAAGTTATGAGTCTTTTCCCATCGATTGCATCCTGCCGTACGAGAAAGAACGGGACTACCTGCGGAGCGCCGTGAATGTCGTTCACAGACATGGATTCACGCACAGCTCCGGCATCCACGCAACTGTGCGCGGTACTATTCCGATCAACACGGGTACGTCAAGTTCTTCGGCGCTCATCGTCGCGTGGATTGATTTCCTGGTGCGGATGAGTGACCGGGCGGAAGCCCTCCCCGCCGTGCAGCTTGCATACCTCGCGCATGAAGCCGAAGTCGTAGAGTTCAACGAGCCCGGCGGTATGATGGACCATTTCTCCACTGCCGTCGGTCATGTTGTTGCCATTGACTTTGTTCCCTCGGTCGCGGTTACGCGCCTCGATGTGCCGCTGAAGACCTTCGTTCTGGGGGATTCCGGTGAACCAAAAGACACCACGGCGATTCTCGCGCGCGTGAAGAATCAGGTCATGGAGATTGCCGCCGATCTGCGCACACGGCATCCCGAATTTTCCCTGCATACTGTCGATGTTGGATCTCTCCATCGATACACTGCGGGCCTCACTCCCGAGCGTGCAGCGTTGCTGCGGGGGATTTTCTGCAATCGTGACATCACCACTGTTGCCCGAACACTTCTGTGTGAGACACCTCTTGATCATCGCCGTGTAGGCTTCCTTTTGTCGGAACATCAGGCAGTGCTCCGTGATGTGTTGCGCATCTCGACGCCGAAGATCGACCGCATGATCGATGCAGCCGTCAACGCGGGTGCATACGGCGGCAAGATCAACGGCTCGGGCGGTGGCGGATGTATGTTTGCCTATGCCCCCGAACGAGCAGAGGATGTTGCCGCTGCAATCGAGCGGGCCGGAGGGAAGGCCTATGTTGTTACAGCTGACGATGGTGTGCGCGATGATTCCGACCCTACGGGAGGACCGGGCAGGTGAATAGTCCGAATCTGGTGATCCTCGCGGGTGGTGTTTCATCGCGTATGAAAAAGTCCATCCATGAAGTCGCGGGATCATCGGTGCAGCACGGAGCTGGGCACAGTGCAAAATCGATGATCGGGCTCGGAGAAGAAAAGCGTCCGTTTCTGGACTACCTTCTCTGGAATGCGGAACGGGCAGGGTACCGGGACGTGGTGCTGGTTGTAGGTGAGCACGACCGCTCATTCCGTGAGCGCTATGGAAACGCCGACCGCGGTAATCGCTTCCATGCACTCGAGATTTCCTACGCGGTTCAGAACATCCCTCCGGGGCGCACAAAACCGCTCGGCACCGCCGATGCGTTGCTGCAGGCATTGCTGTTGAGGCAGGACTGGCGCGGTCAGGGTTGTACCGTGTGTAACAGCGACAATCTCTACTCCGTGACGGCCCTGCGGCGCACGCTGGAAACGGGGAACAGGTGCGCCCTCATGGATTACGATCGTGCGGGGCTTGGCTTCGCTCCTGCACGGGCCAGGCAATTTGCGGTTCTGGTGAAAGATGCGTCCGGAATACTCGTGGATATCGTTGAAAAGCCTTCCCCAGAACAAGTTTTGCGTGCGACCGGCCCGGATGGAAGAGTCGGGGTGAGCATGAATCTGTGGAGGTTCTCCTACGATGTGATCCTGCCGTTCCTGGAAAGCGCCCCGGTGCATTCCGTACGCAGGGAAAAGGAATTGCCGGTCGCGGTCGGCATAATGATACGGTCACATCCTGGCTCGATGACGGCGATTCCCATATCGGAACACGTTCCTGATTTGACCAGTGTGCACGACATCGGCGAGGTCGAGGGGTTTCTCAGGAATCACTATCGTGGAAGTCTCTGGCAGTAACTGAGAGGGCTCAACGCATGCATCTCCAGCTGATCGATTGGGTGATTGTTGCCGTCGCACTGATTGTCTGCTTTTTCCCGGCACTGTTCTTTGGCAAACGTGCCGGCAAGAGCACCTCGGAGTTTTTTGTGTCGGGCCGGTCGGTGCCGTGGTGGCTGGCCGGCCTCTCCATGGTCGCAACCACGTTCAGCAGCGATACGCCGAACCTCGTGACCGACATCGTACGGCGCAACGGCGTGGCGGGCAACTGGGTGTGGTGGGCCTTCGTGCTCACCGGCATGGCCACCGTGTTTTTCTATGCCCGTCTCTGGCGAAGATCGGGGGTGATGACCGACCTGGAGTTTTATGAGATCCGCTATTCCGGGAGAGCGGCAGGCTTCGTGCGCGGATTCCGATCGGTCTATCTCGGTCTCTTCTTTAACTGCATGATCATGGCCACCGTTAATCTCGCCGCGTGCAAGATTGCCGGGATTCTGTTTGGACTCGAACGCTGGCAGACATTGCTGGCAGTGGGAATTCTCAATGTTGTGTTCGCGACGCATTCAGGGCTCTGGGGAGTCCTCGTGATCGATATGGTGCAATTCTTCATCAAGATGACCGCCGTAATCGCAGCGGCGTACTTCGCAGTACAACTGCCGCAGGTCGGCGGGCTGACCGGCATGGTCGAAAAACTGTCGGCGCTGAAAGGCCCGAACGGCCTGAACTATCTGAATATTCTGCCTGACTTCACAAACAACTGGGATATTGCCGTAGCGGTGTTCATTATGCCGATCGCCGTGCAATGGTGGGCGGTGTGGTATCCCGGAGCAGAACCGGGCGGTGGGAGTTACATCGCACAGCGCATGCTCGCATCGAAATCAGAAAAGGATGCACTCGGGGCGGTTCTCTTCTTCAATATTGCGCACTATGTCCTTCGCCCCTGGCCGTGGATTCTCGTCGCTCTCTGCTCAATCATTGTCTATCCACAGCTGTCGGATATCCAGCATGCGTTTCCCAACCTCGATCCGACGTTGCTGGGACATGATATTGCCTATCCGGCGATGCTGAAGTTTCTGCCGGTCGGATTCATCGGTCTCATGGTGGGCGGATTGGTAGCTGCCAACTCATCGACGATCCTGACGCACCTGAACTGGGGTGCATCGTATCTTGTACACGACTTCTACCGCCGCTTCATCCGGCGGGATGCGGATGAGAAACACTACGTCCGGGCCGGACGTGTGGCGACCATTGTCCTGTTTGTGCTTTCCTCTTCCCTGGTCTTTTTTCTCGAGAGTGCCAAAGATGCGTTCGATATCATCCTGCAGGTTGGTGCCGGGACGGGTCTTCTGTATCTCGTGCGATGGTTCTGGTGGAGAGTAAATGCATGGAGTGAGGTTGTTGCCATGCTCAGTTCCTTCGTTGTTTCCATTGTTTTGCTCATTCTGAACAGGAATGGGGTGCATATCAGCACCCCTGTTGGTCTCGTTGTGACGGTGGTCTTCACTTCTGTCTGCTGGATCCTGACGGCGCTCATCGGGCCTAAGACAGACCGGGCCACCTTGATCTCGTTCTATAAGCACGTGCGACCGTTCGGTCCGGGCTGGGAAGTCATCAGAAAAGAAGCGGGGATCGCAAAGACGGAAAAGGGATCGACCGGTGAGAATATCCCGATGGCATTGCTGGGATGGGTGGCCGGTTGTTCGGTAGTCTGGTCTTCGCTTTTCACGGTCGGCAACTTCCTCTACGGACGCACGGGGTATGCTGTTGGGCTCCTTGCTGTCTTTCTGGTGAGTGGTGGGGTGTTGCTATATGTGATGAACAAGCTCTGGGGAACAGGGAAGGACGCAGCGAAAAAGGCAGTGAAAGTGTAAGGTTTTCATTGCAATTCGTATGTTTTAGCGTTATCATATAAAGTAAAATGTTGGTGATTTTGAAGGGAGGAGATGAATTCCATGGCTGCACCGTTATTGTTTCGCGTTCGCAGCAACCATCCACAGAATTTGTGATGTGTTTTTTTCCCCTAGAAGGTGATGTTGAAACGCCTCTTCTTTCTGACTGTCAGCATTTCCGTTCTCATCTCCGCAGCGTCGAACGCTGCGTTCTCCCAGGTTTCGCTCCGACAGAGAATCGGCCAGATGGTCATGGTGACCGCCACCGGCGAATCTCTGGAGGAGTCTTCACCTTCGATGGATACATTGCGCAGCGACCTGTCCCGTGGCCTGGTCGGGGGATTGCTGATGTTTACATGGAGCAACAATCTCAAAAACCCGGCACAGATAGCGCATTTTACGACGGAACTTCAACACCAATCGACAATCCCCCTTCTTCTGGCAATTGACGAAGAGGGAGGAAAGGTTGCACGCCTGGGCCCGTCAAACGGGTTTTCCGGAACCCCGTCCGCCCATCAAATGGGCAGTGTGATGAGCTCGGAGACCAGCACCAGGAATGTTGCGCGGACCATGGCGGGGTGGTTTATGCAAACGGGACTCAACGTCAACCTGGCGCCTGTTGTAGATGTAAATGTGAATCCTGCAAGTCCGGCCATCGGTGCTCTCGGGAGAAGCTTCTCCGCGAAAACAGACAGTGTCGTGCTCCACGCCGGTTGGTTCATTGATGAGTTTCGCAAACGGAACATCTGCACGACGTTGAAACATTTCCCCGGACACGGGAGTGCGAATTCCGACTCACACCTCGGATTCACGGACGTCACGTCGACATGGACTCCGGGAGAGCTGATTCCCTACGTGCGTCTCCTCGAACAGAATGCCGTTGATGCAGTGATGACGGCACATGTGTTCAACGCGCATCTGGATTCCGTCTACCCGGCCACTCTCTCAGTAGCGACAATTACCGGCATACTCCGGAATCAACTCGGCTACCGCGGCGTTGTCTTCAGTGATGAAATGAGCATGAAGGCGATTTCCGGTATGTACGGATTGGATGAAGCGATGGAGCTTGCAGTGAACGCCGGGGTGGATATGCTCCTGTACAGCACCAATCTCGATAGTGCCGGCCACTCACTTGCCGCCCGTGTGGTGGATGTGCTGGAGCGCAGTGTGCGGTCCGGCAGGATCAGCGAAGATCGCATCAATGCATCCTACGAAAGAATTACCGCGCTCAAAAGCCGGCTCGTGACAGGCGTGGCAGCAAGGATGAGTCCGGAGCAGAACGGCAAGGCTTTCCTTGTGAACTATCCCAACCCGTTTAATCCGACCACCACCATCGGCTTTGGGGTTGCGGGTTCAGAGTGGACAAAGGTCACATTGATAGTGTACGATCTGCTCGGGCGCGTCGTGGCCGTGCTGGTGAACACACCGATGCTGCCGGGGAAATACACGATTGGATTCGATGCCTCCGGGATGGCAAGCGGCATGTATCTCTGCCGTCTCTCGGTGGGGAAGGCGTCGGTTGTTCACAGAATAATGCTGGTGCGATGAGCCTGGAGACCCCTGCATGAATCATGTGCGATTGCTGCTTCTCACTTCATTGATTTCGTCAGCACCGTTGCTGGCTCAAGAAATTCAAGTGTTGATACGTTGCGATGACATTGGCATGTGCCATGCCGTCAACACCGCAGCACAACGAGTACTGGAGTCGGGCATTCCATTCTCGGCCTCGGTAATGTTTGCCTGTCCCTGGTACCAGGAGGCTGTCGATCTCCTGCGGCAGCATCCGGAGGTGTCGGTGGGTGTGCATCTGACACTCAATGCAGAGTGGAAGAACTACCGATGGGGACCGGTGGCCGGGGCAGACGCGGTACCATCACTCGTCGACAGCTGCGGATACTTTCTTCCATCACGGGCACTTCTCTTCGGGCAGAACCCCAAAGTGGAAGAGGTCGAGAAAGAGCTCAGGGCTCAGATCCGCCGGGCGATGCAATCAGGACTGCGTATTGACTACTTGGATTACCACATGGGAGCTGCGGTAAACACTCTCGAGCTCCGTGAGGTGGTGGAACGCCTGGCCCGTGAATACGGGCTTGCGATATCCCGGTACTATGGTGAACAGGATGTTGCGGGGTATTACGATGCACCTCCGGAGAAGACAACCGACGACTTACTAGCACTCGCATCGGGGTTAAAACCCGGCGTGCCTCAACTCTTTGTCTTCCACATCGGTCTTGAAACTCCGGAGATGAATGCGCTGATCGATCAGAATGTCATTGGTTCTGCCGGAATGAGCCGTCACCGCCATGCTGAACTCGAAGCACTGCTCTCACCCGAGTTCAGGCGCACGCTGAAGGATCGGGGTGCCAAGTTGATGACCTATCGTGACCTGATTACGCAGAGGGGGTTGGAGACAATGCGGCGCCCTTCTGGGCAATGAGTATCCATTGTACATTATCCATGATCCATCGATAATGGATCTCTACGCTGCCTTTCTTCTCCTCGCTCGCAGCCGTGCCGGCACATATTCTGCAACAACGCGTCTGTAGTCCGCGAACAGTCGGTCAAATATGCTTTCCCACGTTTGCGTTCGTGCGTACGCCCGCGCCGCCCTCCCCATTCTTAGCAACCTCACAGGATCGTCCAACAGAAGTCCGATATGCCTCGCAATGTCCGATGGGTCGCGCGGGTTTGTAATGAACCCGTTGATACCATGCTGTATACTGCCGCCTGCTCCGCCTTCCGCCGCGCATATCGGCGGGAGACCCGAAGCCATTGCTTCGACAATTACGTTGCCAAAGGTCTCCGTGGTGGATGGGAATACCAGGATATCACTTGAAGCGTATGCAGCGGAGAGCGCACGACCAGACAGGCTTCCCAGAAACCTCGCCTCCGGCATGGCTGATGCCAGCTCAGCGCGAACCGGTCCGTCGCCGGCAAGCACCAGAGTCCAATCAGACCGCTGTGCCTTCAACAAGGTATACGCTCCGATCAGAGTCTGCAGATCCTTCTCCCAGACCAGCCGCCCTGCGTAGAGCAGGACTTTCTTTCCGTCGGGGGCGACGCCATTTCTCCATTTTTGTGAGTGGTGGTGCGGGTTGAATGACTTTGCGTCAACGCCGTGGGGCATGAATGCAAGATGCTCCAGACCCCGCGTTGACAGCTCGTGCAGGATAGGGATCGACGGGACATACACCCGCTGACATGAGTGGTATAATGACCGCAGGTAGTTCCAACCGAAGATCTCCAACGCTTTTATCTTGTAGTATTTCGCGTAGCTGGCGAAGTGGGTGTGATAGGTTGCGACAACGGCTACATTGTTGCGCTTTCCCCAGTGAATTGCGGCGCAGCCGAGGGGACACGGACTGTGGATGTGGAGGATGTCAGGGCGGAATTGTTGCAGATCGGCCTCGAATACCTTGGAGCCGGGCAGCGCAATGCGATAATCAGGATACCGGGGGAACGCGATCGATGGAACAGTCCGCATATCCGCAGGTGCATCTTTGGCATCGGGGACTATTGGTGAGAAGAAGATGCTCTCGATGCCTTGATCGTTCAAGGCGTCAATGGTGCGATAGAGGACACGCGTAACGCCATCTTGACCGCGCCGCATGGTTCCCGAAAAATACGCCACGCGAAGAGGGTATTGATGGATCGATTTCCGATTCCAGCGTGCAACGTGCATTGTTCCTCACGAGAAGGGTCTCTACCAGTATTAACGGAACAATGGGCCTAAAGTTCGTGGCTGGGTCTAGGGAAGCAGCGATGCTCCTGATTCTGCGTCAAAAACAAGGGTTGAAGCCCCCTGCGGCACTTCGAACGAAAGCGTCTTTCCGTTACGGAGGATGACCTTGAGCGAAGGATCGTGCGTACCAGCTCGACGTTCTTACCGGGGAGAGCAACGTACCACGATGTGTGGTCAGGGAATGACTTGCGGGCCAGAGCGACGTAAAGATTTTGCTTGCTTCTTTTTGGTGGAATCCTTATGCTAGGTCGTCAACGATCAGTGCACCGTTGTTGGCCTTTTGGGGTTCCCTGACAGGGAACTATGTTTGCTAAAGCTGGTCACAGCCGCAGCAGAACAAAATGGATCGCAGCTATGGTGATGGTTTGACCGTGGTTGCGATTTTTGTTAAAAGGCACCTTGCGGGAGTCGATCGCCGTGTCCGCCGGTTGCGGATTGCAGCAAACATCAGGAGCTTCCCATATGGAAAAGGGAACTGTGAAATGGTTTAACGGAGCAAAAGGGTACGGGTTCATTTCGCGGGAGACGGGGGAAGACGTATTCGTGCATTTCCGTGCGATCGTCGGCGAGGGATATAAGACCCTTAACGAGGGGGACAAGGTGGAATTCGAAGTTACCCAGGGTCCCAAGGGGCTGCAGGCACAGAACGTTACCAAGATCTGACGGGCTTTCTGTGTCAACGACGCCCCGCCTTGCCGAGCACGGCGGGGCGTTCTCTTTACTGTGAAACGTTAGGCGCGCGATCAGACATCCTTCTTTCGCGAATATCCGATTGCCAGTCCGAACACGAAGACAACCAGCGCAACTGCCCTCAGTGCGAACACGGTGTCACCGAAGATCCGTGACCATTTGATTGTTTGGACCGTTGGCGATGAGAGGAATTCGGCACTGCGTCCCAGTAGCCGTATTTCACCGATGCCCACGTTTGCATCAATCCCACCGGCAGGAAGCTCCCAACCATCACCAGCATCAGCCCGATGTTCATTCCCCAGAATCCCCAGCCCAGTAACCGCTCTTTCCACATGTCGCGGACCCGCAAGACTCTGAGATAGAACAGCATCAAACCTATACCCAGCATGCCGTATACGCAGAAGAGCGCGGCATGTGTGTGCATTGGTGTCGTGTTCAGTCCTTGCATGTAATACGATCCAATACTTCCTCATGAAGTTTCACCTGATCATTGTATTTCAGATAATATCGTCTGACTATACTACAAAGGCCAGTTGTGTTTGTTTGCGTATTCCATGGATACCACATATATTGTCACCTCACGTTTCTGGACTAGCCATGGCCGGGATCCAATGACCTCTCGCGAACGAGTACGTGCGACACTCACATTCTCCAAACCAGACAGGCCGCCGAGGGATCTTTGGTCTCTCCCGTACATATCGCTTTATCGAAAGTCAGAGTTGGATGCCCTGATTGCCCGTTTCCCCGTTGATTTCGGCCGCCCCGAAATGAGTCCGGGTTCCGATGACCTCGATCTTGTGAAGCTAATGCATCCAGGGACCTATTGCGACGAATGGGGCAGTGTCTGGCACGTCGGAGAGCCGGGTGTCATAGGGGAGGTCAAGGAACCGGTCCTGAACGACTGGTCAGACTTGCGTTCTTTCCAGCCACCGTGGGAGTGTCTTCGCTCGCGAAACTGGGATCATGTGAACCGCACATGTGATGCAAGTCCCCTATTCATGCTCTCCGGAACCTGTGCCAGGCCATTCGAGCGGCTGCAATTTCTTCGCGGGACTGAGAATTTCTACATGGATCTGGCCTACGATACGGCAGAAGTGCGTGTGCTGATTGGCTTGGTACGAGACTACTATCGCGAGGAAGTGCTCGCCTGGTCGCGCACCAACGTCGATGCCGTGTTCCTGATGGATGATTGGGGTTCCAACACTTCGCTTCTTATCAGTCCCGCCACATGGCGCGAGGTGTTCAAACCAATTTACAGGGAGTACTGTGAGATCATCAGGAAGGCCGGCAAGTTTGTCTTCTTCCATTCGGACGGCAATATCGAGGCGATCTATCCTGACCTTATAGAAATCGGCGTAGATGCCCTGAATTCCCAGCTTTTTTGCATGAATATTGAGAAGCTTGGAGAGCATCATCGCGGTAAAATCACTTTCTGGGGAGAGATCGATCGCCAGCAAGTTCTTCCATATGGGACACCAGAATCCGTCCGTGCAGCAGTACACCGTGTGCGGAAGGCACTTGATAGCGGGAAGGGGGGAGTGATCGCGCAGTGCGAATGGGGAAAGGACAATAGTGCGGAAAACATTGCCGCTGTGTTCGATGCATGGGAACATGGTGGAGTATGAAGGGTTGAGCAGCTGTGACTTCTATTGAGGTTTTGTTCCTTGCCCTGGCCTTGTCAATCGATGCCTTTGTGGTTTCGCTCGCCGCGGCTTCAACGGGGCGCATTTCCGGTGGCAGGGCAACGTTCCGCCTGTCGTTCCACTTTGGCCTCTTTCAGTTCTTCATGCCGCTCATCGGTTGGGCTGCGGGCGTAGGTATTGCACCGCTGATTGCTGCTTTTGACCACTGGATCGCATTTGGGCTTCTCGCAGTCATTGGCACCCGAATGATTCATTCGGCAATCGCCCATGACTCCGGGAAGGGTCGCAAGGATCCATCCCGGGGAGTAAGGCTGGTGGCCCTCTCTGTTGCGACAAGCATCGATGCTCTTGCCGTCGGTCTTACGCTGGGCTTCCTCGAGATGAGTATATGGTGGCCGAGTGTTGCCATTGGGGTTGTCACAGGCTCCGTCTGTGTGCTTGCGGTTGTCATGGGAAACCGTCTGCACGTGCGGTTTGGGAGAACGGCAGAGGTTCTCGGTGGCGTCATTTTGATCGGGATTGCTATCCGGATTCTCGTGACCCACCTTGCCGCATGACCTAAAGATACGTCAATTTCAGCCGATAATGGAATTGACAGGTGTCAAATACGTGAGGAGATATGCGATACAAAACTGGTATTCGGTTCGGCGTCCGGGATGCGACAGGAGAAGAGCTCGTCCTCCCCAACGATGTACTCGAGCGTGCGGCGGTCGAATACCGCCGGCGGCTTCAGGAAATGGGGTATGTGGTCGTTGACGTCGACACGAGAGAAGATACGCTTGTGGTGACGGTTGAAACGCTGGATTCGGAGGCAGGTCGCCGCCTCGATCAGAGTATTCGCTCGAATGCGCTTGATGTCCAGGTCAAAGGGCGAGTGCTCGAATCTGCTGTTGACGACACCGGCTTTTCGATAGTCAAAGAGTTGTCGATTGACGACGTGGAACTCGCTGCGCGATAACCTTTCTTGTTGCAGAATCGCTTTCCAAGTGGTATATTTACCTCGTCATACGCTTCCATCCTGACCGACCCTGTATCTCACCAATCCTCTATTCCACGACACCATACCAGGAGCTGCCATGAATCTTATTGAACGCGCGAAGAACATCATAATGACGCCGAAGACAGAGTGGCCGGTGATTGCAGCTGAAGAACCCAACGCGACGGCTATTTTGATCGGCTACGTCATCCCGCTCGCACTCATCCCTGCAGTGGCGAGTATTATCGGATATGGTTTGATTGGCCAGGGTTTCATGCACTCCTTCACGTGGGGGATTGCTCTGGGTGTCACCTCTTTTGTGTCGACAGTACTTGGTGTGTATCTGACTGCATTCGTTGTAGACTTTCTGGCTCCGAATTTTGGATCGCAGAAGAACTTCGGCAGGGCTATGCAGCTTGTGGCGTATTCATACACTCCTGCATGGGTGGCCGGCGTGTTGAACATTGTTCCTGCTCTGGGTGTGATCGGGACTTTGGCCGGTCTCTACGGGCTTTACCTCCTCTATCTTGGACTTCCCCACACGATGAAAACGCCGCAGGACAAGGTCGTTGTCTATCTTGTGATCACGGTGGTAGTGCTTCTCGTGGTCTACATGGTCATCGGCGCCATCCTGACCGGAATCATGGTGAGCGTCCTCGGGCTGACGGCGCTTGGTGGGTTGCGTGGAATGTGATGTTTCTTTGGTGAGAATACTGTGATGCCAACGGCCGCCCACGGGTGGCCGTTGGTTCTTATGCAGGTTTTGGTTACATTCGGGCCATGAAAATCTATACCCGCACTGGAGATAAGGGCGATACCTCGCTATTCGGCGGCCAGCGCGTGTCAAAGATTGCCCTGCGGATTGAAGCCTATGGTACTGTCGACGAGCTGAATTCTGTGCTCGGCATCGTTCGTGCCGACAACGCACAACCGGAAATCGACCGCATCCTCGTCCGCATTCAAGAAGCGCTCTTTGTTTTGGGTGCTGATCTTGCGACGCCGCGTTCAGCCGACAAGAAAGATCTCCGGCGCATTACTGCAGCGGATGTGGAGATCCTGGAACGTGAGATCGATACGCTTGACGCCCGTCTGCAACCCCTCCGTAATTTCATCCTCCCGGGAGGATCTCCCGTCGCCGCCCGTCTGCATTTTGCACGCACGGTGTGCCGGAGAGCAGAGCGCAGCGCGGTGCGTCTCTCCCGCACCGAGGATATCGGAGACGATGTCATCGCGTATCTGAACCGCCTATCGGATCTCCTGTTTGTTCTTGCCCGATTTGCAAATCACACCGCCAATGTACCGGAAACTCTTTGGAAACCTTGATTGTGCCGCATTTCTTGCAGCGGTGGGTCCCGTGGTCTGTTCTTGTCGCAAGCTTACTCGTGCTCGTTGGCATCGCCCTTTTCCCAGCAATGGCTGTTGCTTCGTCGATGCGGGATTTCTCCTCCCCGAATGCCTATGCATTGCTCCGGACGCTTGTGTACGACATTGGCCCACGGCCTATGGGTTCGCCCGCCGAGCAACGCGCCCTGGCATTTGCCGCATCAAAGTTCAAGGTCTATGGTTGCGACACCAGCTATGTTCTTCCGATGACTGTTGCCGGGGGCGTCAACACAAAGAGCGGTATCGCGGTTGGTATCGCGCGCGGGCGGACTGGACGCATCATTGTCATCGGTGGCCACATCGACTCATCTGGGCCCGACATCCCCGGCGCCAACGATGACGGTTCCGGTGCAGCCAGCGTCATGGAACTCGCCCGCGTACTTGCCCCGCAGGAGCGACAATCCACCATCGTCTTCTGTTGTTTCGGTGGCGAAGAGGAAGGGCTCAGGGGTTCAACGCACTTCGTGAAGAAATTTCCGCTCATCGATAGTGTCGCCCTGATGCTCCAGATCGACATGGCCGATGGTGCGAGCTTCCTCGAGATGGATCCTGATGCGGCATTCCAGGTGAGCGCTCCACGCTGGTTGCCGGCGGCCGCATTCGACGTGTACTACAATGAACTCGGGCTGAAGAACCTCCGATACCTCACCCATTCATCAACGCTCAACGCCTCTACCCCCGGCGGGACGGGTTCCGATCACATGCCCTTCCTCGAAAAAGGCATCCCGGCGATTGACTTCACCTCTGATGTGTCGTACCCGATTCACACGCAACTCGATAATCTTGCGACGTTCGACTCCAGCGGCCTTGCCCGCTCGGGATTGCTCGTACAGCGGCTCGCCGAGCGGTTCGATCGTGGCACTCCATCACGCCGCACGGAGAGCTACTACCTGCTCCAGATCGGGAACCGTCTGCTGTTCATAGACTATTGGATCCTGTGGGCACTCCACGTCGTCACTCTCGCTGTTGCTGTCATCGCTTTCATAAAACTGCGTCGCAACAGAGTCAGAGACAAATCGCACCAGCCACGCTGGTCTGCCCTGAAGCTGATTCTTGCGGCGGTGGTGATCCAGGTGTTCGTCTGGTTTCCCGAGAGCCTTGTTGGTGCAATTCGGGGTTACCGATATCCGTGGGTCAACAATTTCGGCGGATACGTTGCTCTGGCGCTACTCTGTGGCGGGGTTGGTCTCTGGCTTGCACTGCAAATGATCCATCGGCTGAGTATCAGCGCTGGTCCCTACGTCTATTTCCTCAGAATGTTCATTGTTCTGGTGGTATCGACTGTTGCGCTCACGGTTGCCAATCCGGAAATCGCTCTGTATACCGGTTCAGCACTCCTCTTCTTTTCGCTTGCGATTCTCGTGCGTCACTCTATTGTCAAAGGAGCGCTGACGCTGGCGGCGTTCTACCTGCCGCTCCATCTGATTTTCCTTGAGTACCTGGGGATGCTGCAGCGCGGCCTTGCAGGTTCGGTACTCACAGCATGGTGGAAAGTAGGACTCGTCGATGCAGTGTATACCCTTGTGTTCGTGGTACTCTCCTTCCCGTTTGTCTTCGGCGTCGCTGCTGTCTATAGAAGTTCGGATCGTGATCTTTTCTGGTTGAAAAGCTTCTCAAGAAAACGGTCCCTCCTCTTTCTTGTTCCCGCGATCATTGTTGTTGCCATTGTTCTCCTGAACCGCCCTGTCTACGATGCGCAGTGGCAGCGGTCAGTCCGGGCCGAGCAGCGGTACAAGATCGGCAGTGATTCGAGCTCGTTGCATATTCGAGGCGGCGAATTCCTGGATGGGCTTCTTGTGAGTATTGCGGGCCGCGACACCGTTCTCCAGGGAGGGACAAACACCTTTGTTCCACAACTGGGCAGGGGATCCGGTGTCGACTGGGTAACCATCTCTGCGCAGCAAGAAACCCGCGTGGATAGTTCTGTGAAAGACTCCCAGCTGGTGGTTTTACGCACGGTGGAGCTTCTCGGTATCCGCCGACCATTAATGGTGGAGATCAGATACAGGTCAAATCAACCGTTCGAACTGAAATCCCGTTGGTCTCTGGGTGCGCGCAGAACCGGGGCGCTCAGTTCAGAAACAAGCAAAACGCTTACATGGTACGCTTTTCCCGATAGCATTCTTGATGTTCCGGTAGCGCTCACAATGAAACCCGGGCAGAAGGTGTTCGAGAGCATCGATCTCACCTATCCGGATCTGGCGGCTCCTGTGACACTGCGGCGCGAATTGACGACTGTCACCACACGGACGATTGTATCGAAGATTGATACGATCGCGGTCAACTAGGCTGAGTGTAACAAGTTCGTCGAATTTTCGTACAATACGTGTTGTCCATTTCCTGATTCCTTGACCTTAACCTGTATTCTTACTTAAGCCCCTGCTCTCCATTCCACAACAACTCAAGGAAAAGACCGTGAAACGCTGGCGGTTCCTGTTACTCCTGGCGGTGGTGCCGTTCCTGGCATCAGCGCAAGTGAACATCAAGTTCGTGGAGTACAACCTCCCGAATGGTTTGCACGTAATCCTGCACGAAGATCATTCTGCTCCGATCGTCTCGCAGGTTGTCGCGTACCACGTAGGATCGAAGAACGAGAAACCCGATCGCACCGGGTTTGCCCATTTCTTTGAACACCTGATGTTCGAAGGATCGCCGAACATCGCACGTGGCGAATTCTTCAAGATGGTGCAAGGAGCCGGTGGGGAATTGAATGCCTTCACCAGTTTCGACAAGACCGTCTACTTCATATCGATTCCTTCCAACCAGCTCGAACTTGCGATGTGGATGGAATCGGAGCGGATGCTGCAGTTGAAGATCGACTCGGTGGGTGTAGAAACACAGCGCGGAATCGTGAAGGAAGAACGGAAGCAGGGGCTTGAGAATCGTCCGTACGGATCGATCCTCGAAAAGATCATGGACCATGCATTCAAGGTGCATCCCTATCGGTGGGTGCCGATCGGATCGGTACAATACATTGACCGTGCCTCGATTGATGAATTCCGGCAGTTCTACAAGAGCTTCTACGTCCCCAACAACGCCTGTCTCGTGATCGCCGGAGATATCGATGTTGCGAAGACAAAAGAGCTCATCCAGAAATACTACGGGGAGATCCCGCGGGGTGCAGGAGAGATCTACCGTCCCGCCGAAGTTGAACCTCCGCAAACCGTTGAAGTTCGCGACACTGTGCCTGATAACATTCAGCTGCCTGCTGTCATCCTGGCATATCATATGCCCCCGCAGGGCACCAAAGATTACTATGCTCTGAGCATGCTGACGACTCTGCTCTCCGGTGGTGAGAGTTCCCGGCTCACGAAACGCCTGGTCGACAAAGAAAAGCTCGCGGTCGCTGTGCAGAGCATCCCCCTTGCACTCGAGAATCCCAGCCTTTTCATTGCGCTGGCTATTTCCAGCTTCGGGAAAACACCCGCCGAAGTGGAAAAGGTGATGCAGCAGGAAATTGATCGGCTGCAGAAAGAGTTGATCAACGAAACCGAGCTCACCAAGATCAAGAATCAGCGTGAGACCGAATTCATTGAGAAGAACTTGACGGTTCAGGGGAAGGCGATGCAGCTAGCGGATTATTATCTCTTCTTTGGCGATGCTAATCTCATCAACACTGAAATCGCGAAGTTCACGGGAGTCACGCGAGAGGATATGCTTCGGGTCGCTCAGCAGTACCTGAAGAATGAGAATCGCACCGTGTTATATTATGTTCCTAAAACTCAAGCCCAGTAGCAGAAAGGAGCCACGACCATGAAACGGACATCGATGTTGCTCGTCGGCTGCGCACTGTTGCTGGCGCAGCAAGTTGTTGCACAGCTCGATAGGACCAAAATTCCCCCCCCGGGGCCGGCCCCTGAAGCATCGTTCCCCGACTATGAACTGATGACGACGGCAAATGGCATTCGAGTGCTTGTTGTTCGCAATACCGAATTGCCCACTGTTGCCATCAGGCTGTTGATTGACCGGAAGCCGATTCTCGAAGGCGAGGCTACCGGCGTTATAGACGTGATGGGGGAGGTCATGAAGTGCGGAACGACCACGCGCACAAAAGATCAGATTGATGAACAGATCGATCAACTTGGAGGGACGCTCGAAGCTGGAGGCACGGCGCTTTTTTCCTCGGGTCTCTCGCGTCATACGGAGAAGTTTCTTGAGCTCCTTGCGGATATTGCCCTCCATCCTTCATTCCCAAAGGATGAGCTGGAGAAGGTGGTGATGCAGAGGCAATCGGCGCTCAAAGCCCGGAAGTCCGAACCCGATCTCATAGTCGACGTTGTCCGGAAAAAGATGTTGTATGGTAAGAACCACCCGTACGGCGAAATCCAGACAGAAGAGACGGTGGGTAAGATCACGCGGGAAAAATGCCTCGCACTGTACGGCGCCTACTTCAGGCCGAATCGCGCGATCATTGCCGTTGTAGGTGACGTCGAGAAGAACGATGTGATGAAGCTGGTCAACAAATACTTCGGCGAATGGAAACAGGGAATACTGCCGGTAACGAAGTATCCTGAAGTGAAGCCGCTCGCATCAACCCAGGTCGCCCTTGTCGATCGTCCAAGTTCCGTCCAATCAGTACTCCGCGTAGCACACATGGTGAACTTGCCCCGGATCTCGCCGGATGTCATGCCCGTAACGGTCATGAATCGCATCCTTGGTGGTGGCGCATTCCGTCTCTTTGTGAATCTCCGTGAAAAGCATTCGTACACCTATGGCGCCTACAGTGCAATAGGTTCCGATGAACTCGTCGGGGCATTCACGGCGTCAGCATCCGTGAGGAACAGTGTCACTGACAGCGCGTTGAATGAGATTTTCTATGAAATCAAGCGCATACGTGACGAAGATGTGGATGCGAAAGAACTCGAACGGGCCAAGAACTCCCTTAGCGGCAGTTTTGTCGCAAGCCTTGAAGTGCCAAACACCATCGCGTCATACGCCCTGGAAATCGAGCAGTATGGTTTGCCCAAGGGTTACTACAAGACATACCTGAAACGTCTTGCTGCAGTCACAGCGCAGGACGTACGCCGTGTAGCACAACAGTATCTCGATCCGGATCACACCCTCATCGCGGTGGTTGGTGCTGCAAAGGATGTCCGCGAGAAGCTCGGGAAATTTGGCCCCGTCACGATGTATGATGAGGAAGGGCAGAAGGTACTGGAAAAACCCGTCGGGTCTGTGAAGATGACCCCGAACGAGATCTTCGCCAAGTTTGTCGACCGCACCGGCGGGAAAAAGGCGTATGGAGGAATCAAAGACAGGACAATGGAGATGAGCGGCAAGATCCAGGGCATGGAGATGAAGGTCAAGACCGTGCAGAAAGCCCCGGACAAGCTCTACCAGGAAACGAACATGATGGGGATGGTTCAGCGTCAGGTTATTGACGGCAAAACCGGTTGGTGGGGGACGCCACAAGGGATCAAGGATCTTACCGGTGAGCAGTTGGAGGCGTTAAGGCCCGATGCAGCGATGGACTTCTATGCCGCCTATAAATTGCTTGGCTACACTGCAGAAGTGACGGGCGTGAAGGATATCAAAGGCAGGGAAACGTACGAGGTGACCTTCACCAGTGCCAAGGGTCCGACGATGCGGCACTATTTTGATTCGAAGGATTTCCTGAAACTCCGTGAGGTCACGGTCAACAATACACCCCGGGGTCCGATGGAGCAGTCGACGGATCTGTTTGACTACAAGCCTTTTGGTGGTGTGCAGATGCCCACCCGGTTGGAGCAGAGCGTCATGGGGCAGGTCATCACCTTCACGATGGACAAATGCGATGTGAATAAGGGGGTGGATGACGCGCTGTTCGTGAAACCGGCGAAATAGCTGCGACGGGTTATCCGCTTTCAATCCACAATGGTGGATTGTCGATTCACAATCCACCATTGGTTTTTACACGCCATCGCTCTGTCCTCTGATTCGTCGATAGACGTACCCCAGCCCGTAGATCACCTTCTTCGGCAGGAAACGGGGTGCCAGGACGGCAAGTTTGTACCTCAGCCCCGGAATGCACACCACCTTTCCACGCTTGAGAGCTCTCAGTGAAGCATCCACCACCTGTTCCGCACTCATGAAGTTCTTGAAGAAATCTCCCGAGGTATCTACCCCCATCCGCTGATGAAACTCGGATCGTGTGAAGCCCGGACAAAAGGCCTGAACCCGCACGCCTTTGTCGCGGACTTGAAGATCCAACGACTCCGACAGGTTTGTCAGTGCCGCTTTCGTCGCGCAATACAGGCTGCCCGGAGAGACCAGAAAACCTGCAACCGACGACACATTGATAATCGCACCTTGCCGACGATCCAGCATCCGGGGGAGCACAGCGTGCATGAGGCGAGCCGGTGCGGTAATGTGCGTTTGAATCATCGCATCAAGCCGACCGATATCTTCATTCTCAAAGGATTGTATCGTTCCAAACCCTGCGTTGTTCACAAGGAGTGTGAGATCCGGTATCGTCCGCATTCGCTCTTCCAGCGCATGCAAGTCGATGGGATTGGAGAGCTCGGCGATGACATACTCGGCCGTGATCCCGTGCTGGCTATGCAACTCTTCGCAGAGAGAATTGAGTTGCGGCTCGCGTCTTCCGTGAAGGATGAGATTGTATCCTTCGGATGCCAACCGGCGGGCAAAGGCTTTTCCAATGCCGGCTGAAGCACCGGTAATGAACGCAGTTCCCGGGTTTGTCTTCATAGCACTTATCGGAGAAGAAGAAGTCGGCGTGCAATGGTGGTTTCGGTGGTTTCCAATCGGACGACATAGACCCCGCTGGCGACCGGTTGTCCCGCACCGTCGGTTCCTTCCCATCGGAGTGTGTGTGCACCCGGTTCCTGGATGCCGTCAGATATCGTGGCGACCCGACGGCCGAGGAGATCATAAATGCGCACGGCGGCATGGATTCGGCCGGGGAGCCTTATGGTCAGCGTAGTTCCTGCATTGAACGGGTTGGGGTAGTTCTGGTCAAGTTGAGCCGTTTCCGGGAACAGGGATTCCGGTACGAGAATCTCACGGAGAATCCAGCCGTCAGGGTCGATGTCCGCCCTGTCCGGCCGGAAGGGAATCAGAAGCTCAAACGTTTCATTGATCTTCGAGTTGAATACCGGAATTGTCGTGTCTCTGCCCGCGCCACTGAACCGGAGGTCGACCGGCATCTGAAAGAACGAAGGGTTCGAATTCTGCGGCGCCTGGATTATTGTCGCAGTCACACGGTGGGAATCGCCCGTACTCGGTGCAGACCACCGCAGTGTATAGCGCGGATACGATTCGCCGTAGATCCATTCGTTGAAAAACCATCCGAGAGGTTTCCCGGCAACAGCTTCGCACACACCCTGAAAATCGGCGGTGGACGCAGTGCCATACCGGAAGCGGGTGTCGGCACAGTAAGTCCTGAGGATACGGAAGAACGCAGAGTCTCCGACAACATGCCGCAGCATATGAAGGACCGATGCTCCCTTTGCATAGACACCTTCTACTGCAAAGAGGTTCGCCACGGAAGTTGTATCGATCCTGAACACCGAACCCTTTGCGCTCTTTGCACTGGTCATGCGTTCCTTGATCAACCGCCAGTACTCCGATGTGCCGTAGCGGGCTTCGCGGTAGAGTGATTCGCTGTAGGTCGCGAATCCTTCATTGAGCCAGAGGTCCTGCCACGTGGCACAGGTGATGAGGTCGCCGAACCATTGATGCGCCAGTTCATGGGACAGGACATCCTCATCGAACGTTGTTGTGGAAGTCATGGTCTGGTGTTCCATTGCACCGCCTCTGCCAAATTCGCTGTGCCCGTATTTCTCTTTCAGGAACGGATAAGCGCCGAACAATGTTGAAAAAATACGCAGCATGTCCGCCGTCTTCGGCAATTGTTGCTGTGCGAGTGCAAGATGTTCGGGCAGAACGTAGTTCAGGATCTCCATGGAGTCCGTCGGCGAGAAGACGAACCAATTTGAGAAAGCCGCGAAGTTGGAGACGGCAATCGAGACAAGATATGTGGCGATCGGATACCGCTCCGACCAAAAGTGCGTGGATGTGCCGTCACCATTATCGTGCACCGCCATGAGTCTTCCGTTCGACCCTACGCGCAGTCCCGTCGGGCATGTGATCAGAATATCCACCGAATCTGCTTTGTCCATCGGATGGTCTCTGCAGGGCCACCAATCCCGCGCGCCGTATGGTTCACTCAGTGACCACACCCACGGACCACCGGGCAGAGAGGCGAAGTAGAAACTCCCAAACCCGGTGGCGTTTGGCGTGCCATGGTAGGTGATTTCGGCCGTGACGAGTTCTCCTTTGCGAAAAGAGCGTGGAAGCTGGATCGAAAAGCTTTGAGGAAACCGGATGGTGATCACACGCTGACCATTCATGCGGACCGAATCAAGGACCATGCTTTCAGAAAGATCGAGTGATAGAGCGTTGGTGCTGTCAGCCACGACGCGGACACGGACAGTGATCACGCCCTGGAGAGTTGTAGAGGGGATATTCAACCGGAGATCGAGGCGGTAGTAGAGTGCGTCGACGGTTGGGTCCGCGGCCGAGGCGGTGTGCGATGGAGCGACCACATGCTGTTTGGCCGAATACTCTTTTGTCTGGGTGATCTGGGGACCGTTCCAGGGACTCTGTGCGAGTCCTGAATGCAGACCGACGACGAATATGAGCAATGAAAGCCGCATGCGATAACGTAAGATACACATGATGAGGCGATGGTGCAAATAGGAGTGCACGGGCGATTTCGTTGACTTTTTGTGGCACAGTTGGTAGCTTTAGTCTCATTCACAATAAGACAAAGGACACC
>PMMO01000115.1 GCA_003162215.1 Ignavibacteriota bacterium | reverse complement strand
GCATCTCGACAAGGGCGAGTTGACCTGAGGAGCATGCCATGTTCATCCTAAAGCTGGTCTTGAAGAACGCGCTGCGGCACAAGCTCCGGACATCTCTGACCATTCTCGGGATTTCCATCGCCGTGATGTCATTCGGGTTTCTCCGCACCATCGTAACCGCCTGGTCGGCCGGCGTGGAGTCGTCTGCCGCAAATCGTATGATCGTTCGACACTCGGTGTCGTTCATTTTTCCCCTTCCCTACGCCTATCGCGAACAGATCTCCCGCATACCGGGAATCACCATGGTTTCGTATGCAAACTGGTTCGGCGGAATATATAAGGACCCTGCCGATTTCAAGAACTTTTTTCCCCGTGTGGCAGTTGATGCAGAGACATACTTTGAAATATATCCCGAATTTATTGTCCCCTCCGATCAACTGGCGACATTCAAACAGGAACGGGCCTCCTGCATCGTCGGTGAAAAGATCGCGCGGGAACTCGGATTCAAGATCGGTGATGCAATTCCTATTGATGGGGACATCTATCCCGGGCGTTGGGACTTTGTCGTTCGGGGCATCTATAAAGGGAAAGATGCGTCGACTGACGAGACGCAGATGCTGTTCCACTGGAACTACCTGAACGAGCGGATCAAGGAGCTGCAGCCGGGCCGGGAGGGAAATGTGGGCTGGTATATTCTGAGAGTGCAGAATCCGGGTGAGATGCCTGCCATTGCACGAACCGTCGATCAGTCCTACCTGAATTCGCGCGCGGGGACAAAGACCGAAACTGAAAAGGAATTCCAGCAGAGCTTCGTTTCGATGTCCAGCGCCATCATCCGCTCGCTCGAGGTTGTGTCGTTCATCATCATCGGCATTATCCTGCTTGTCCTCGCAAACACGATTGTGATGGCGACCCGCGAGCGGACCACGGAGTATGCCGTACTGAAGACCATCGGATTCTCATCGTGGCACGTTATAGGACTGATCAGCGGGGAATCTCTCATGATCGCCGGCATCGGCGGTGTGCTGGNNGGTCGCCGCCGCCGCGGGTGTGATTGCGGCGCTCTTTCCAACGATCCGCGCGCTGCGTATGAGCATCGCCGACGGTCTACGAGCCATAGGATAATCGCATGAAAATCCCGTTCGCGTACATATGGCGCAGCCTTTGGGCACGCCGCCTCACCACTGCTCTGACACTCGGGGGCATCGCCCTCGTTGCGTTCGTCTTCGCTGCCGTCCTGATGCTGTCACGTGGCGTGGAGGACACACTGATCGAGACCGGCTCAATCAATAATGCCATCGCACTCCGCAAGTCGGCGAACTCCGAGCTCGTCAGCCAGATCGACCGTGACGGCGCAAACATTCTCAAGACCTTTCCCGAAGTGGCGATGCTCCCCAACGGCAAACCGTTTGCATCGACAGAAGTCTATGTCATTATCAACCTCTCGAAGAAAGAGAGCAATGACATGGGAAACGTGTCGGTGCGCGGCATCTCCCCTGAAGCGTTCCAACTCCGCCCGCAGGTCACATTGATCAGCGGGCGATGGTTTACCTTTGGGACTCAGGAGATCATCGTCGGGAAGAATATCGCGCACCAGTTCCAGAAGTGCGATCTGGGCCAGGATATCCGTTTCGGCGATGCATCATGGAGAATTGTGGGCTACTTCGATGGGCAGGGGTCGGCGTTCGACTCGGAGATCTGGGGAGATGTGGAACAGATGGGTGCGGCCTTCGGACGGCCGGTCTTCTCGTCGGCAACATTCCGCCTCACTTCGCCGGAGGCATTCGAAGCGGCAAAACTCCGGATTCAACAGGATCCCCGACTGGCATACGTGGAACTAAAGCGTGAACGCGACTACTACGAGGAACAATCGAAGCTGATGTCGGGCTTCATCCGCATTCTGGGTCTCGTGGTCACCGTCATCTTCAGCATCGGCGCAATGATCGGCGCGATGATCACGATGTACGCTGCGGTGGCCAACCGGACGGTGGAAATCGGCACGATGCGCGCCCTCGGATTCAAACGTCGCAGTGTCCTGGGTGCATTCCTGATAGAGTCGATCCTCCTCTCCATCGTCGGCGGCGCGATCGGAATCGCCCTTGCGTCGCTGATGTCCTTCATTTGGATTTCCACAACCAACTTCGGCACCTTCTCCGAACTGGCGTTCGGGTTCACCCTGGCGCCATCCGTAATCATCTCTACGCTCGCGTTTGCACTGCTGATGGGCATCGTTGGCGGGTTCCTCCCCGCCGTTCGCGCATCCCGCTTGAATATCCTCAGCGCGCTCCGCTCGGCGTAGCCCGCTGCAACCACCGGATGAAGGGCATCGCCGCGGTAAACACGCGGACCACGCTCTCCAGAAACCGCGGCTTCAGGCATTCCTTCTCATCCAATTCAACCCCCACGTAATACTGCTTCAATCGCAGATACTCTATCATCGGATGATCTTTCGGATATCCCAATGGGGCCTTCTGGAGCCGCTCGCCCAGGATCTCACGCAGGATCTTGACGAACACCGGTTGTTCGACGACCTCGAGCAGCTCGTCGGGCTGTGCATCAATAAACGCACGGATCGATTTTAGCTGCTCGCTGCTGGGCAGGTAAATCCCCCCTCCCACAAAGATCTCTCCAAGTTCCACTCCCACATAGAGTCCGGCTGTTCCTGTCCGATCTTTCAAGCCGCGCGCTTCGAAACTCGCCGCAATATTCGTCTTGTACGGCGTCTTGTCGTTCGAAAAACGGGTATCCCTGTAGACCCGGAAAATGGATTTGCGGGGCTGGAAATCGAAGTCGGGCGCAACCTCCGTCATGCGAGGTCTGAGCGATGCGATGAAGCACTCCATCGGGAATCGCACAAGCTCCTCGTAGTCCGGTTTGTGTTTTTGAAACCAAGGGCGGTTGTTGTTGCGCTTGAGCCGTCGCAGGAAGGAAAGCCCTTCAGGGGGGAAACCCGCAAAGGGCGGGTACGCCGTTTCTTCCAGGGGATGTCGTGTCATGACGCTCTTACTCCAATGTTTTGCGGAACCGGATAACGCTCAGAGAGAATATAGCAATTCCCAATCCGAATAGCGCAAGAGCCTGCGGCCAGAGTTCGGCAAGCCCCGCCCCTTTCAAGAATACAGCTCGCACGATCTCCAGAAAGTATCGGAGGGGTATGAGATAGGTGAACGGCTGTATCACCTTCGGCATGTTTGCAATCGGGAACGCAAACCCCGAAAGAAACATGAACGGCATGAAAAAGAAAAATTGCGCAATAAGCATTGCTTGTTGCTGACTCCGGGCGATTGTCGAGACAAACAGTCCCAGCCCAAGCGTCGTCAAGATAAACAGTGCACTCAGAGAGAACAACACCACGAGACTTCCCTGCATCGGCACCCCAAACCAGAACCGCGCAAGTGCGAGCACAACGATCACATCCAGGAAGCCGATGGCCGTGAAGGGGACCAGCTTTCCGATGACGAGCTGATACGGCTTCATCGGGGTAACAAGAAGCTGCTCCATTGTACCGATCTCCTTCTCCTTCACGATGCCNNTTGAACCAGATGCGCGGTTCCGGTAGAACCCGTGCAACACCGCCGGGTATCCGCGCACTGTACTCCGCCAGTACTTTCTGTGAGTAGGAAGTGATGATCTGTGTCGCGTAGTTCAGGAGAATCGTCGAAGTGTTGGCGTCGGTGCCATCCAATACCACCTGGACCCGGGTCGTGCGATGGGCAAGGAGGTCGTCACCGAAGCCCTCGGGGATCATCAGCGCAATCCGGGCCTGTGCCGTCTCGATGTAGGGATCGACCTCGGCGGGAATGTTCACGGAGTAGCGGTGTATGAAGTACCCCGATGCCGTAAACTCGCGGATAAACTGCCTGCTCTCCGACGTACAATCCTGGTCGCACACAACCAGATCGCTGTTCGTAATGTCTGTCGTCGCAGCGTAGCCCAGCAACAANNACCTGCAACACCGGAGCAACAATCGACACACCCAGCATCTTCCGGTCATGCCGGATTTGATAGAGTTCTTTCCGGATCATTACCCTGATGATATGGAGGGAGTGGCTGATGCGGTCTTTCCGATTCATGGGCTGAAATACNNCACACCTTTGAGCATCACGCCCCGGACAATCACAAGAAAAAACTTCACCGCGGCGATATTGGACAATACCTGTAGGAAGACCGGCATACTGGCAACCGGGAAAATGAATCCCGAGAGCAGGAACGACGGAAGGAGCGATGAGAAGACGGAGATCATGAATGCGACCTGTTGGGATTCGGTGATGGTGGAGATGAGCACCCCCTGCCCCAGAGCACCCAGGATCACCATAACAATCCCTGCATACAGCACAAGGAGACTGCCTTTGATCTCTATGGCAAAGAGGAAGTACCCAAGGATCAGGATCAGCGTCGCCGCAACGAGAGCGATGGCCATATACGGCAGCGTCTTCCCCAGGATCACTTGTGCCGGCCGCAGGGGCGAAACCATGATCTGGTCCATCGTTCCGCGCTCCCTCTCCCGCACGATGGTCATCGATGTGGAGATCACACCCGTCAACATGATGATAAACCCTATCAGTCCGGGCACGAGAAATTTCGAAGAAACAAGATCCGGATTGTACCAGACCCGAGGCTCAAACTCAATCGGTTGGGAGAATGTCCTACCCGCCCGCCTGAATGCATCAAGGATGAGCACCGACGAAAATTCCACGGTGATCCGCGTGGCGTACCCCACAGCCTGGCCTGCGGTGTTCGCATCGGAGCCATCCACAAGAATCTGGACGTGCGTCTCATGACCTGCGAGCAGGTCATGACCGAATGCCGGGGGAATGACCAATGCGACTTTGGCATCGCCATGCATGAAAAGCCGTTCGATCTCCTTGTAGCTGCGTACCTCGTAAGCATAGTCAAAGTATTCCGAGTGCTTGAAGTTGTCGAGATACTCCCTGCTCTCCGCGGTTCCACTCTGGTCAAATACCACAAGGGGGATATGTTTCACGTCGAAGTTCAAGGCATAGCCAACCATGATGATCAACACCGCGGGAAGGACCAGGAGCATCCCCAGCGATGTGGGATCACGGCGGATCTGCCGGAATTCCTTGACGATAATCGGTTTGAGAGCCTTCAGCATGCTGTTCCCTCGCCTGGCTGCGATCAAGCAGCCTGTGATTTCTGCCCGTCCCTCTCGAGGAGGTAGAGAAAAACGTCTTCGAGTGACGGCACGATCCGTTCAACGCGCGCAACGGACATTCCTTGTCCGGTAAGAACTTCCTGGATCGAACGGATGCCGGCCCCTTCTTCAGTCACCATGACGTGAAGCCTGGTCCCGAAGACAGATGTCTCCACAGCCCAGGGCTGCACACGAACAGTCTCGAGGACTTCAACAACGCTCCCGGAAGTCAACGTGACTTCCAGAAGCGGCATTGTCATATGTGTGGTTTTCAACTCCATGGGACTGCCGGCCGCTATGAGCCTGCCCGCATTGATCAGAATGATGTCGTTGCAGTACTCTGCTTCATCCAGGAAGTGCGTGGTGACGAGCACCGTCACGCCCTCTCCGGAGAGCCGGTTGATAAGTTCCCAGAAATTGCGGCGTGAAATGGGATCAACACCACCCGTGGGTTCATCAAGGAAGATAATGGGCGGTTCATGGAGAATTGCACACCCAAGCGCGAGACGTTGCTTCCAGCCGCCCGAGAGGGTCTTGGTCATGCTGTCTTCCCTCCCCCGCAGGTCAGCCATCGACAGCACCCATGCCATCCGTTCCTTCAGTCGGGTTTCTGAAAGGCCGTAGACTCCTCCGAAGAAGCGGATATTCTGCTCCACGGTCAGATCATCGTACAACGAAAAGCGCTGCGACATGTAGCCGATGTTCTGTTTGACCATGTCGGTCTGCGTCGTGATGTCGTAGCCGCCGACTTTCGCGGTGCCGGATGTGGCCTGCAGGAGCCCGCAGAGCATCCTGATAGTGGTGGATTTACCGGCACCGTTGGCACCGAGGAATCCGAAGATCTCACCCCGTTTCACGGTGAAGCTCAATTGATCGACGGCGGTGAACCTGCCGAATCGTTTCGTGAGGTCATGGACCTCGATGGTCAGATCACTCATCGTCCAAGGTTCCCCAGAGAACGGGCAAGCCGCGTGCGGCTGATTTCCGCTTCGACACGGGCACCGCTTTGCGTTATCGTGGCCTGCAAAAGTGCCAATTCGGCATCGCGCAACTCCGAAACCGTGACAAGACCACGCCGGAAGCGATCGGTGGACACACGCAGATTCTCCCCTGCCTGCTCGAGGCCAAGGTTGGCGACATCCACACGCTCGCGGGCAGCCTGCACCTGCAACGCGGCGCGATGCACATCGAGTGCAACACCGTCTCGCATCTGCTCATACATCAACTCGTTCTGACGCAGGGCCGCCCCGGCCTGGTCGGTTTGCCGTGCCGTCTGCCCCCAGTTCCAGATGTCCATGGTCACCATGACCCCCACATCCCACGTTCCCTTGAATTCATCCCGTGTGGGCATGTAGCGCTGATTGGGACGGCTATAGTAGTAGTTTGCGCCCAGAGACAGCTGCGGCCACCACCCGGCCTGTGCCGCACGCACGCTTGCACGGGACGCTTCAACACGCGATGACAACGCCCGGAGATCCGGACGCACCGCCAGAGCCGCCGCGGTCAGTAGGTCAACAGAGGTAGATGATGAATCCTGGACGACGCCGGGCAGTGACGATGGCACCAACGGAGCCTCCACAGGGCGCCCGAGGAGCGTGTTCAGGTTCATTACTGCAAGTTGAACGTCGTTCCTTGCATCAATGAGGGAGAGCCGCGCCGTCGACAGCTGAACATCCATTTTGAGGGCATCGTTGCGCGTCGCCATCCCGGCGTTCAGAAGATTCCCGATGTCCTGCACGTAGCCCTTAAGGCGCCGCACATTGTCGGCCACGAACCGCTCCGTCTCACGGGTTTGATAGAGCGTCCAGTATGCCGCCGTAATATTCAGCACGAGATCCGCGCGATCGGTGGCATGATCCGATATGCTGGCCTCCGCAAGGCGGTCCGCGGCCTGCGCATTGCTCAGCAGCCGGAATCCTGTGAACAGCGGTTGCTGCAGACCGAGACGGAGGCTGGTGTTGTCGAGAACCGTCGGGGAGATTTCGATCGGTTGCGGCAGTATCGGAAGCTGCACAAGGAACGGATCGACGTCCGAGAGGCGCCTGTAACTTCCTTCGAACTTGAGCGATGGAAGCATTCCTGCATGGATTTCCGACGCACGGGCTTCGGCGCCGGCAACACGCTCCGCAGAAGCCCGGAGGGTCCGGCTGTTCGCCAGCCCCAGGGCGACTGCATCCTCCAGCGTCAGTGTGTCACGAGTCTGCGCCGCAACAGAACCGGCGGCTATCAGCAGGAGAAGAACTACGCGTTTCATGCACCACCTTCAGTATGGGTCAACATGGAGATGAAGACATTTTCAAGGGAGGGACTGATGACACGAAGCGAGGCAATCGAGATGCCGGCTTTCTGCAGGGTGTCGCGCAAGTCGGATGAGTCCCTTCGGGCGTTCTCCACAACAACATTCAGACGGTCACCGAATGCCTGCACTTCGGCATCGGGCCACCGCTCTTTGAGCAACCGGAACCCGTCACGCACCCTGTCGCACACGATTTCCACAACCTCGCCGCGCATGGCATCCTTCATGGCGATTGGCGTGTCGACGCGCATGAGCTTCCCCTGGTTCATCAAAGCGACCCGCGAACATCGCTCTGCCTCGTCGAGATAGGGCGTGCTCATCACAATCGTTACGCCCTGCTGCAGCAGACTCTGCAGAATCTTCCAGAAGTCGCGCCGCGAGACGGGATCGACACCTGTCGTGGGTTCGTCAAGGAAGATGATCTTCGGCGTATGGACGAGAGTGCACGCAAGGGCAAGCTTTTGCTTCATACCTCCGGAGAGGCGTTCCGCCAGACGATCGCGGAATGGCGTCAGCCGCGTGAAACCAAGGAGTTCCTCGCGCCGCTCGCGGTAGTCGAAGACTTGGTTTATTTCGGCAAAGAACTCGATGTTTTCATCAACGGTCATATCGCCATAGAGCGAGAAACGCTGCGAGAGATACCCGATATGGCGCTTGATGGCATCGGCCTCCTTCACAAGATCGTACCCCAACACCGATGCCGAACCGGCAGTGGGGAGAAGGATGCCACACAGCATCCGGATCGTGGTGGTCTTTCCGGCACCGTCAGGACCCACGAGACCAAACATCTCTCCCTCATGCACTGTCAGATCGATGCCGTCAACGGCTTTCACCATGCCAAATGCGTGCGACAGATTCCGTGCTTCAATGATAGGGTTCATCACTTGTCCGGACCACCGGTGGAAATGCGGGCGTCCGCGGGAAGCCCGGGTTTCAAAGCGCCGTCGGGGTTCGCCACTTCGATTTTCACGGCAAAGACCAACTTGGTCCGTTCTTCCTTGGTCTGCACGTTTTTCGGCGTGAACTCCGCCACCGGGGACATGTAGACAACGTTGCCGGCGAAGGAGCGGTCTTTGCCGAATGCATCGATGAACACATCCGCTTTCTGACCAAGCGCAACCCGGCCCAGTTCGGCTTCGTTGACGTAAATGGTAAGCTTCACTTTGTCGAGGTATGTCAGACGGACCACGTTGGACCCCGTGCCAACCAGCTCACCGGGTTCGACCGCCCGGAGAGTGACGGTCCCGGGTGACGGCGCAAGGATCGCACAATTGCGGACGCGTTTCTTCAACAGGTCTGCCTGCGCCTGTGCGCCATCGCGACGAACGCGCGAGCCGGTGATTTCTTCGGGACGCAAACCGGCCTTCAGCTTTGCGTACGTTTGCTCGGCCGCTACATAGCGGGTATACGCATCGTCATATTGCTTTCGCGTGACAGACTGGGCTTCAAGGAGTTCTTTCATGCGCGTGTAGTCTGTCTCCGCAGTGCGGAATGCAGCCTCAGCCTGCACGATGTCTTCGCGCCGGGATCCTTCAACTGCAAGACGGTACGCGGATTCAAATGAGGCGAGGTTTGCTTCGGCCTGCCGGAGCTGGATCTGATACTCTTCGTCATCGATGAGCACAAGAGTGTCGCCTGCGGCAACACGTGTGCCTTCGTCTACACGTACTGTTTGCACGCGCCCGGCCACTTCACTGCTGATGGTGATGTCTGTGCCTTCGATGGTTCCTGAGGCTTCGATCATGCCGCTGTTGTTGTTGCTGCATCCCATGAGGGCAACGACGAGCGTGGTGAAGATGCTGGTATTGATGAACCGATACATGGGAGATCCTTCGTTCATGAATTGTGAGGAAGATTATGAAATGTCTGAGCAGCATCCGGCGTCAGGATGCCCGTGAGGAAAATGGCCGCGATGCTCTGAAGAGCTTCGTCGGCAGAAAACGATTCGTTTGCCAGTACTGTCGGATTGATGATGCCCTCGATGGTCGAATAGAGCGCAAGGTGGAACACCCGGTGGTCGATATTGGGACGCACATATCCTGTGCGCTTTCCTTCATCGAAGAGCGTGGCCCAGGTAGTGAATACCCGCTGCCGCCGGAACGTTTGGATGTTTTCCCAGTCTTCAGGAGCGTACGTCTGGAGGTCGCGCAGCATATTCTTGCTGATTGTCTTGAACACAATCCCGACGAGTTTCATCAAGGCGTCGAGCTTGTCGGGAAACGGTGCCTGCATCGACAGAACTGCCTGGACCCGCATATCCGCCTCACCAAGCATCCGGGCAACGATTGAGTGTACGAGATCTTCTTTTCGGTCGAAGTGCTTGTAGAAGGTTTTCTTGCTCATTCCGAGTTCGGAGGTGATTTCATCGACGGAGACGCGGGCAAATCCATCGGCAAAGAATCGCGCGCGAGCATGCTCGAGGATTCTCTCTTTTGCAGGGTCTTGCAGATCAAAAGCAACCATAGAAACTCTCAGTGTATTTTGGGTTTCCTTAAAACCAAGAGGAAATGGCCTAAAGTCATGTGGAAACTTTGCGGGTTTCTTTGGTTTCCAAGATACAAAAACGAACTGCATTTGTCAACAAGAAAGAGGGTTTCTGTTGGGCCTCGACTGGGCTTGACAATGCGGGCCTGCTGGGGTAATTTACCTACAGTTCCAACGTGTCAATTCAATGGGAGGGAATATGCGAGGCATGCATGCAATTGTTCTTACAGGAATATGTCTGTTTTTCTGCAGTTATTCAGCGCACGCTCAGGGTGAATCGGCAGTGCCCTTTCTTCTCATTACTCCTTCGATCGACGGGAATGGCATGGGAGGAATCGGCACATCTGTGGGATCAGATAACGCAACTGCACCAATGCAAAACCCGGGGCAACTCGGATTGTTTTCGCTCCACGGTTTCTTTAATGCAGCATTCTACACACCAAAAACCGATTGGCTCCCCGAATTCAACATCTCCGGCCTGACGTACGACGCATGGGCTCTCAACGCGGCGATCAACATCAATGACTTCGTGGATCTCCCATTTCGTCTTTCTCTCGGGGCGGGCTACTCTCAGGTCGATCTCGATCTCGGACGGTTCGCTGTCACATCCTCTCAGGGGCCGCAAGTCATTTCCTATTTCGATGCTTGGGAGAAAAGCAAAAATGTCACGTTCGGCATTGGTTTCGACTATGTGATCAAGATGAGCGCTGGCATCACGTTCAAATCCATCGAATCACAACTCTCGCCCATCGGGACTGAATCGGAACAGGGGGACGGAAAGGCAAGTGTCAGTGCGCGGGATTACGGGATTATGGCGCTCGTCCCGTTGCCTGACGTCATTGAGGCGGCCAGCGGTGTGTCGCTGGAGATCGTTCCCAAGTTGCGGCCGCTGGTCGACATCGGGTTTGGATATGCGCGCAGCAATGTGGGAGGCTCAGTGGTCTATCTCGCGGCAGCACAGAGCGATCCCTTACCAAGGCAGGCAGCGATCGGTACATACTTCGAAGTTGGAACGATTTCTACGGTGATCAATCCGGGGTGGAAGCCGCTTTCGTTCATGATCGTCCGCGAAGCGGAGGACATTCTGGTCAACAGGAGGGACAACGGGACCTGGGAATACACGACGGGTCTCGGGGATATTCGTTTCATCGACAACGTTCTTCTTGGAAAAGCATNNTCCGATTCGCGATACGTCGTTCAAGGGGATCAATATCGTGATCAGGAGCATACCGTTTATGGAGTAGCATTCACATCGGCCGGAGCAAACACACAAAACCCCCGGCAGCGCTGCCACCGGGGGTTTTGTGCATGACGTACAGCAGAAGCTCAGTACATATCACCCATGCCGCCGCCCGGAGGCATCGGCGCAGGCTTTTCCTCTTTCGGTTTCTCGACGATTGTCGCTTCGGTGGTGAGCAGCAACGCTGCGACCGAGGCGGCGTTTTCAAGTGCCGTACGGGCAACCTTCGTCGGATCGATGACGCCCGACTTCACCAGGTTTTCGTACTGTTCGGTGGCCGCGTTGAACCCGAAATCGTCCTTCCCTTCCTTCACCTTGTTCACCACTACGGATCCTTCTTGGCCTGCATTCTGGACGATCAAGCGGATCGGCTCTTCGAGGGAGCGACGGATGATCTCGATGCCCGTCTCCTGGTCCTCGTTGGCTGGTTTGAGTTCGGCAAGCTTCGAAGCCGCGCGCAGGTATGCAACACCGCCGCCCGGCACAATGCCTTCCTCCACCGCGGCGCGCGTGGCATGCAGAGCGTCTTCCACACGTGCTTTCTTCTCTTTCATTTCCACTTCCGTCGCGGCACCGATCTTCAGCACCGCCACGCCGCCGGAGAGCTTCGCAAGGCGTTCCTGCAGCTTCTCCTTGTCGTAGTCGGATGTGGTCTTGTCGATCTGGGCCTTGATCTCATTTATGCGTTTCTTGATGTCTTCCTTCTTCCCGGCGCCTTCAACGATCGTGGTGTTGTCCTTGTCAACGGTAACCTTCTTAGCACGGCCAAGGTAGCTCAGCGTCGCGTTCTCGAGCTTGTAGCCCTGCTCTTCAGAGATCACCGTACCGCCGGTCAGGATGGCGATGTCTTCGAGCATTGCCTTGCGGCGGTCGCCAAAGCCGGGGGCCTTCACGGCCGTCACGCGAAGTGTTCCGCGCAGCTTGTTCACAACGAGCGTGGCAAGGGCTTCACCTTCGATGTCTTCGGCAATGATCAACAGCGGTGAACCCGTCTGCGCGACCTTTTCGAGGATCGGCAACAGGTCTTTCATCGCGGAGATCTTCTTGTCGTGAATCAACATCACCGGATTCTCGAGAATTGCTTCCATCGTCTCGGCATCGGTCACGAAGTAAGGCGACAAATAACCGCGGTCGAACTGCATGCCTTCCACTACTTCAATGCTGGTCTCCGTGCCCTTTGCCTCTTCCACGGTGATAACGCCGTCGGTACCGACCTTCATCATCGCATCAGCAATGAGGTCACCGATGATCGCATCGTTGTTTGCGGAGATGCAGCCGACCTGGGCGATTTCCTTCTTGCTGGTCTTGTCGACCGGCTTGCTGATGGCCTTGAGGCCTTCCACGACTTTCGCCACAGCCATGTCGATGCCGCGCTTGAGGTCCATCGGGTTGGCACCTGCTGCCACGTTCTTCAGTCCTTCACGGACGATGGCCTGTGCAAGTACGGTGGCGGTGGTGGTACCGTCGCCTGCCACATCGGACGTTTTCGACGCGACTTCGCGGACCATCTGCGCACCCATGTTCTCGATCGGGTTCTCGAGTTCAATTTCTTTCGCGACCGTGACACCGTCTTTCGTGATCGTCGGTGCACCGAACTTCTTGTCGATCACCACATTCCGGCCTTTCGGACCGAGTGTCACTTTCACCGCATCGGCCAACTGGTCCACACCACGCTTGAGCGCAGACCGTGCCTCGGTGTCGAAATTAATGAGTTTTGCTCCCATTGTAACTCTTCTCCTGAATAAGTTATGCTGATTTCGTAGGTGCCTTAGACGATTGCGAAGATGTCCGCTTCACGCATGATGAGATACTCATCACCTTCGTACGTGACCTCGGTGCCGGAGTATTTCCCGTACAACACTTTGTCGCCGACTTTCACTTCCATCGCGACTTTCTTGCCGTCATCGCTGACCTTGCCGGTCCCGACTGCAACGACTTCACCGACCACCGGCTTTTCTTTCGCAGTGTCCGGGACGATGATGCCGCCCTTTGTGCGCTCTTCAGCGGCGGTAGGCTTGATGATGACGCGATCAGCCAACGGTTTGATCTTCATGTCTTGCCTCCATTATTGTAATGTATTGATTTTTAAAGACTTATAAGACAGTACAACGGTGTTAGCACTCACATCGGACGAGTGCTAATAATATAACAAAAAAAAGAGCAATGTCAAGTGTCACCTCTGAGTGCCGCTAGATCTGACGTTGCTCGTAGGATGCAGAAAGCTCTAGGCAGGGGTCGGCTTTTGAACTGCCGAAACCTCAAAGAGATGGATACCATAGCCAGGGAGATCGAAATATATGCCTCGCGATTGCAGGCCGAGCCGATCCCGCACGTAGACCGCTGGCCCGAGAAGGTCACGAAACTCGATGAGCCCACCTTCGATTTCACCCAGGGGAACTTCCACATAGCACTGTCCGGATTGCGGACCGTAGTTCACGACAACCATTCGTGCGCCCTCCGAAGGATGAGACCACCAGAAGACCAAAAAATTGTACCATGAGTAGTTATCTTGCCAGCCCGCACGGCACTCGAGCAATCGCCACTCCCCCTGGCGCATCACCGGATTGTTGATTGCGAGGAGAAGCTCCTGGTAGAATCCAGCACATCGCTCATTTAATGGCTCCTCAGGACGCCGTCTGAGTTGTGCCGGCACCCGCACCAACCGCCCGTCCATCTGTCCTTCGTGCAGAAGCGCCATTCCGGGAACCGTGAACGTCACAAGAGCTGCAGCGAAGTGCCACGCCTCCGAGGGGAGCACACGGGCGGCTCTGGGCTCATCATGATTCTCCAGGAAACGCAGTGATCGCTTCTGATATGCGAGTTCAGCCTTCAGGTGATCATGCACAGATGAGGCTCCTTCACGCAGAAGCCGATCGTACAACGTCTTGTCATAGGTATACTGAAATCCCAGCTGCTGCAGATCCCATTCGCGGTTCCAGTACGACTCGGCAAGAAACAGGAAATCGGGGTGGAGCGCATGGACGTGCGCAATGGCTTCCTTCCAGAACTCCGCGGGTGCATCATCCTCGGGCGCTACAGGCAGGTGGTTGTGCCACGTGTGCTGGAACACATCAT
>PMMO01000020.1 GCA_003162215.1 Ignavibacteriota bacterium | reverse complement strand
ATCGTTGACTTCGGTCTTGCCAAGTTGACGGGGCTGACAATGCTGACAAAAGTTGGATCAACGATCGGGACACCAGCATACATGTCCCCGGAGCAGGCGCGCGGAGAGGATGTCGATCAGCGAACCGACGAGTGGTCGCTGGGTGTCGTCCTTTTTGAGATGCTCACGGGACGGCTTCCGTTCCGGGGTGAACATGAATCAGCGATTATCTATTCGATCCTCAACGAAGAGTGTGAGCCAGTCACCCGGCTTCGGCCGGACGTCCCCGACACTCTCGCAAGGATCGTTGCCAACATGCTCCAGAAGGACCAAACCTTGCGGATCGGGTCAATGACCCAGGCCCTTGGGGAGCTGTCAAAGCTTCAATCGAAGGAAACCACGACCCCCGGGACGCTCCGGCTGCTGCAACGTTTGAAACGCCCGCTGTTTGCCGTTCCGGTCCTGATTCTCATTGTTGCCCTCTGTTTTTTGGCTTATTGGTGGGTTGACCGGAACAGGAAAGTCTCATGGGCGAGAGAACAGGCGGTCCCGCAGATCGAAAAATTGGGCGGAGAGGAAAAGTGGAGCGCCGTCTACACTCTGGCGAAATCCGTGCACGAGATCCTCCCGACGGATCCGACACTCGCCAAACTCGAAGAATGGTTTCTGGGTACGACATCCGTAACCTCTGATCCTCCCGGGGCCCACATTCTTTGGCGGGCCTACTCAGACTCGACAGGCCAGTGGTTGTCTCTGGGTGAAACACCCGTCAGCGCTATTCGTTTCCCCCGCGGGACCTCTATCGTCAGACTTGAGAAGAAGGGATTCGAGCCGTTCGAGGGTCCGGTCTCCGGAGCTGCCCTGAGCACCAGCTCGATTATACTTGACCGCGTCGGTACCGTTCCCTCGGGAATGATCCACATTCCGGGCGGTAGATATGTGCTCGATATGTCCGGTCTGGAGAGCATCGACTCGGCGACAGTTTCTGATTACTACATCGATCGATACGAGGTGACGAACAAAGAATTCAAGGAATTCGTCATTGCGGGTGGTTACCAGAACCGGCAATACTGGAAATATCCGTTCAAACGAGCGGGAAAAGAGCTGACATGGGACCAGGCCAAGGCGGTGTTCCGGGATGCAACCGGACGGCCTGGCCCGGCTACGTGGGAAGTCGGTTCATATCCCGAGGGGAAAGCTGATCACCCTGTCTGCGGGATAAGCTGGTACGAGGCTTCGGCGTACGCTGAATACGCAGGGAAGAGTCTCCCCACCATTTTCCACTGGAATATTGTGGCCGGGACGGAGTTCAGTTCCGAAATTGTTCCGTGCAGCAATTTCGCAGGTAAAGGCACTGCTGCGGTCGGGACGTATAGGGGGATGTGCAAATTCGGGGCGTTCGACATGGCCGGGAACGCGCGTGAGTGGTGCTGGAATGAATCCGAGGGAAAACGATTCATTCTTGGCGGCGGATGGAATGATCTGGAGTACGCGTTCAACGATGCGTACACACAGGACCCCTTCGACCGCTCAGCGACAAACGGATTCCGTTGCATCAAGTACGCGGGACGGGATGGAAACAGAGACCCTCTGGAACGCGTCATTGATGTGCCCGCTCGCAATCTCGCGAATGAACGTCCCGTTTCTGACGAGACGTTCCGCTACTACCGGTCGCTCTACAATTACGACAGGACTCCGCTGAACGCTACAATCGAGTCGACCGACAGCACTTACCCGGAATGGACAGTCCAGAAGATTGTCTTCATGGCAGCGTACGGGAACGAGAAGATGGCAGGTTTTCTCTTTATCCCCCGTCAAAAGCAAGCCCGGTTTCAGGTTGTGGTATTCTACCCGGGGTCGGACGTTATCTATAACAGGTTCGCAAACCCGTCGGTGATGCCAAAGGATTTTGATTTCATTCTGAGGAGCGGGAGAGCAGTGTTCTTCCCGATCTATAAGTCAACGTTCGAGCGCGGGGATGGCTTGAAGAGTGATGTTCCAAGCGTGACCAACTCCTGGAAGGATCATGTGATTATGTGGGTCAAGGATCTGTCGCGCTCGATCGATTATCTGGGAACACGGCAAGATATGGATTGCTCGAAGCTCGCCTACTATGGCGTAAGCTGGGGAGGGGAAATGGGCGGCATTGTCCCCGCTGTTGAGACAAGGATTAAAGTGGTTGTGCTGCACGTGGCGGGTCTTTCCCTCGAGCGATCGCTGCCGGAGGTCGATGCGCTCAACTACGTGTCTCGCGTGAAGAGACCCGTTCTCATGCTGAATGGTCAGTACGACCATAACTTCCCGGTGGAAACTTCAATGAAACCGATGTTCAACCTGCTGGGAACACCCGCGGAACAGAAAAGATCCGTGCTCTATCCTACGGGTCACGCGGTCCCCAGGAACCAGCTCATCAAGGAAGTTCTCGATTGGCTGGACCACTACCTGGGCCCTGTGCAGTAGGTTCCGTGCAGAACCAGACCTGGATGGGACCGGTCTTTCGAGGTTATGTCAANNAGCTCTTTTTGTGATACTCCCCGGCTGTTCCAGCGAGAAGCACGATACGGCAGTTGCCTCGTACATAGACAGCCTGATGAATGCTTCATTCAAGCCTGGGCAGCCCGGTGCCGTCATTCTGGTGGCAAGAGATGGGATTCCGATCTTCCGTAAGGCGTACGGGCTTGCAAACGTGGAACTCAGTGTCCCAAATAAACCGGAAAACGTATTTGCGATTGCTTCCATGACGAAGCAATTTACGGCCGTGTGCATCCTGCAGCTTGTGCAGCGAGGAAAGCTCTCGCTGCAGGATGACATCCGGAAGTATCTCCCAAACTACAACACGCAGGGAAGAGTAATTACCATCGAGCATCTGCTAACACACTCCAATGGCATCCCGAATATCACGATGAGGCCCGACTTCGGCCGGCGAGAAGTCGTAGAGCCTTCAGAAGAAGAACTCCTGGGTTGCGTCATGGGTGAGTCATTGTTGTTCGAGCCCGGATCCGACTGCAGTTACAACGACTTTGGATTCACGCTCGCGGCTCTGATCGTCGAGCGGGTTTCTGGAATGAGATATGGAGAGTATTTGCAGAAGAATATCTTTGAACCGTTGGGGATGAAGAGCTCGACGAGTGGAACGAGAGAGCGTTCGATTCCCCTCTTCGCCTCGGGCTACAGTTCGGCGGGTGACACATTGTTCCGGCCGGCGGAGTACTTCAGNNCCCGCAAGGCAAATTACGGATACGGCTGGGCGGTGTCGCAGTACCAGGATATGCAGATGGTCTGGCATCCCGGAGGCATGGAGGGGTTCCGCAGCATATCAATCCGGATTCCTTCGCAGCACTTGTTTGTGGCAGCAATGTCCAACAACGGCTCAACCGGCGCAATCCTAACCCGCGCAAGGGATATCGCTCTCGAAGTAGCCGGCAAACAAGCGGCCACACCATCCTTTCAACACCTGACGGCGGAACAATTGAAAGAGTATTCAGGAGTTTATGAGACGCGACAGAGCGGTCTGTTTGTACTCGCCAACCAGACCCGCGATAAGGTCTACAGGTATGTCACGGTTCAGGACACTCTCCTTGTTGCGCAAAGGACGGGCGGACCCAAGATAACACTCCATAACGTGGGTAAGGATTTGTTCATGTTCGAGGAATCGCAGACCTACGCACGGTTCCATCGCGACAACAATTTCAAAGTTATATCGATCGAAGTCTACAACGAGCCGTGGAGTTGGGGACCAAACAGGTTTGATATGAAGACTGACAATCCACTGCCACAGAAGAAGGTCCCCATTGTTCTCAGCGAAAAGACCCTCAAAGCATATGCCGGAAAGTACACGTTCGCCGGTGACGACTATGTGAAGGTGCGCGTTGATAGTGTGCGCATCTTCGTGGACACGATCGGAGAGATCTTCCCGGAAAGTGAAACTCGCTTTCTTTCCAGGATGGTAGACGCGAGGATCGAGTTCTTGAAAAATCCAAAAGGGGCTATTACCGGGCTCATCTGGACCACGCTGGGGAGTGTTCAGGCAAAGAAAATCGATTAACAGCCGACGGGAAATGGATCTA
>PMMO01000074.1 GCA_003162215.1 Ignavibacteriota bacterium | reverse complement strand
GTCAAGATTGGCGCAAATGCCGTTATCGAGCGTGACATTCCGGATAATGCGGTAGTGCAGACGCGACCAATGCTCGTTGCCACGTTTCCCAACACGTCGTTCGAAGAACCACCCTTTACGGAAGAAAAAGGAATGACGACGTAATACCCCAGGCCCATCGACCGAAGCCGTCACTTCTCTCCCGGTAATCTGGACTACGCCGGGTTAACTGCAGCTAGTAGTGGAGTTCGCCATCCCAGGAGCGCCAACGGATACCATCGAAGTGTGTAAACATTAGGCTCGGAATTCACCCCGGCTCTTTTCCATGTCACGCGCCTGCATGGTTACCGGTTTCGAGGCAGTCATTTCAGCAAGAGCATCTTGTTGCTTTGAACAAATGCTCCTGCCTGGATTCTGTAATAGTACACTCCACTTGACAGAGCGCTGCCGTCGAACTGCACCTGGTAGTCTCCAGGATCCTTCTTTTCACTTACCAGTACCGCCACTTCGCGACCCAGCAGATCGTAGACGCTGAGCCTTACAAGACTAGACCCCAGACCCGAGACCCCAGACCCAATCTTAAGACCCGCAACCCGAAACCCGATAGTAGTAATGGGGTTAAACGGATTGGGATAGTTTTGTTCCAGAAGGACCTGCATGGGCAACCCGATAGACGGGAGGTCAATAGAGGTCACAGGCGAGGAGACAGATCGAAGAACCATCCCGGTATTGCCGACGACGCACTGTGATTGGCCATCGACGGCTGCGATCCCACGCAACGATAGCATTGTCCCGCTCACATCCCCCCACCACTGTGCACCGCCATTCGTGGTTTTGAAGATTGAACCGCTTTCGCCGACCGCCCAACCCGAGTCGCGCCCCGCGAATCGGACAGCGCTGATGTGTGATCGAGTGTTCACCGGCCGCAGAGACCACGCTGTCCCTCCGTTCGTAGTCTGCATAATACGCCCCAGCCGACCCACTGCCACACCATTGCTTGAATCCACAAAAGCAACACCAAGGAGAGTCGTCGTGTCAGGGACCGATCGCTGAAACCAGGTCTGACCGCTGTCGGAGGTCTGCAGCACAGTCCCCGCGTCACCCACAATCCATCCTTTTGCCTGGTCCAAAAAGAACACATCGTTAAGTTTCAACGATGTTCCAGGCGTGACGAGCGTCCAGCTGTCACCTCCGTTGCTGGTTCGATAGATGACACCGCCGGAAGCCACGACCCATCCAACAGTCGGTGACGCCATCGTCATGGCCGTCAACCGCCCACCCGACGGCACGGTGACGGCGAGTGATGACCACGTACTTCCTCCGTCCGTAGTCTTGTAGATCGTGGACGACCCGATGGTCCAACACCGGAGGCTATCCAACGCCGAAATCGCATACAGTGTTGTCTTGGGCGCATTGGCAAGATTGGTCCATGATGTCCCGCCATTTGTCGATCGCAGCACAACGGACGAGCCTGCAATCCAGCCGGCTCGTTTTCCGGCAAAGCTGACAGCATTCAGTGCATTGCTCGTTGAGACGGAAACTTTCGACCATGGTGGACTTGGTGTACGCATGGTGGCGGTGAAGAAAATGCTGTCGTCGGGGAGGCCCACATCCGAGATATCCAGATTTCCGAGGGCGCCGGAGGTAAGATAGCAGGCCGGGTTGGTTGCGTCGTTGATGGCCACACGTCCGGTTGTACTGCTGAAGGCTGCAGAATTCAACGTGCCATTCTGAGGTCCGGCCGGACCGGGGTTTCCTCCCGGCCTGTAGACATAGATCCCATCGGGAGGTCCTCCCGCGTTGCCGCTCACGAGGCTGTCGATTCTATACATGACAAGCCCCTCGCCCGGAATCGAATTCTCGAATACTGATGTCCGCTTACGGTATTCCAGGACGAAGAACTCTCCCGGGTTGGGCGAATCGATGCGATAGCAGTTCTGCAGAGGAGAGCTCACCGGCCTCAACGAGTACCGGCCCGACGCGGTGATGCGGGGAATATTTGCAATCCATGTCATGTACCTGTAACGGAGGTATGCCCCCGGATGCTGTGGAGGAGTCGCCGTCGATGCCATAATATCCCAGCCCCCCACAGGAGCCACAGCATCGGGCGAGGCGTAGCGGTACATGTCGGGAGCTCCCAGCGTATGCATCATTTCATGACAGAACACCCCTACCTGCGCCATCGATTCGATCTGATAATTGTAGCCTGCGACCTTCTTCCCCGCCAGCAGGGGACCCGAAGATCCCATTGACGACATGTGCGGCCACAGGAGTGTCGACCATGCAGTCGGCGTTCCCTTCACGATGAAGCAGACGTTGTCAACATACCCATCATTGTCGGCGTCGATTGCGAGATTTGTGGGAACTTGTGCCGTGACCGCTGCAACAGCCTGCACGAGAAGGGTTCGTTCACGGCTGAAACGCTCGGCATCGGTGTACCCTATGGTATTGGTGGTGCTGTACGGCATGTAATATGCGCGGGGCTCGGTATCCTGATACGAGAGAACAGTTGGACCTCCTGACACGGGATAGAATGTCGAAAACACTTCCAAACGTCCGTAGGATACCTCATAGAAGAAATCATGCAACGAACTCACGCCCGGACCGGAGGCATTAAACATAGTATTGTACGTCGAAGGAGAAGTTGTGAATTCTGCTTCATCACTGAAGCGGATGAAGATCACTACGTTGTTGATCGTCCCGATGCGCGGGGCAAGCGCTATCCCTTGAGGCACAAAGGTTTCCAACGCGGTCGTTCGATCGCGGATATCCTGCGCGGAGAGATTGACATTTGAGGCCAATCCGGCGGTTCGGGGATTGTCCCTGCCGGGACGGAAGCCCGATGCCCGCAGTTTTTCATTTGCCTTCACAGCATACATGTAGTAGCCCGTGTGGGCGTCCTGTATGATCGTGAACCCGTCGCGGTCATGCAGCCAATTGTGGAACTCATCACCTGTCGCATAGCAGTGCAGCACTGAGCCGTCGGGCTGTGTCACCGTCACCGGGACATCCCGAAGGAACGCGCCCGCAGCAATGGACGTGACCACGAAAAGCGCGGCCAGAAGTTCAGATATTCGGCAACACGGCGCATGTATCATGGGACGCCCTTCAGACAGTGATGCAATGCTCCTTCTGCTGCCTAAGGTACATGGTCATTGAGGGATTGTCAAGCAGGCAAGGGCCGTGCATTTGCGTTTCGTGTTCCGGCTCGCTAGATTCGAAGGAGAAGGTCTTCCCCCATCATCTCCATAAACCATCCACGGAAGATTCCTATGGCAACCTTCATCCTTCTCACAAAACTCTCCGCAAGCAGCCTCGGCAACCCCAAGAATCGCGAACAGGTCGGGCGCAAATGGTTCGCCGAGGTGAAAAAGAAATGCCCTGAGGTCAAATGGATCGATCACTATGCCCTGCTCGGGCCCTTTGACTTCATGGATATCTATGAGGCCCCTGACGAGCATGTTGCCGCAAAGGTCTCAATGATTACCATGGCCAAAGGCGCGGTAAAGGCGGAGACATGGTCTGCACTGAAGTACAAGGACTTTCTGAACGTTGTTAAGGGACTGTGACAATCCGCTTCCGTCGGTTGCGACGGTGACTGTGCGCTTCTACGCAGAGCTGAACGATCATCTGGCACCCGAACTGCGTTTCACCCCGTTCACGCTACCGCTCGGCGAAGACGCAACCGTAGCAGGCCTTCTCGGCAGTGCGGGAGTTCCCTTGTCGGAAGTGGATCTGGTCTTGCACAACGGCGAGCCTGCCCGGTGTGAAGACCATGTTGCCTCCGGCGACCGACTAAGTGTCTATCCCGTGTTTGAGACATTCGATATTGGATCGACACAACGTCTCCGATCACGACCTCTCCGCGCACCGGCGTTCGTGCTGGATGTACACCTCGGAAAGCTGGCGGCCTTTCTCCGCATGTTCGGCTGTGATGCGTCCTATGCAACGTCGTCGACCGATGAACAACTTGTCAGGATATCGTTGGAAGAGCGCCGGGTATTGTTGAGCAAAGACCGTGCACTCATCCAAGACACGCGCCTTGAGCGTGCGTATGCCGTCAGGGCAGGTAATACACGAGAGCAACTTCTGGAAGTGGTAAGGCGTTTCGATCTTGCAGGATCAGCAAAGCCGTTCACGCGATGCCTCCACTGCAACACCCTCCTGGTGCCCGTCGCCAAAGAAGCAGTCCTTGATCGCATCCCACCACGCGTCCAGGAGAGATGCGACCAGTTCACCACGTGCGTGGAGTGCCAACGCGTATTCTGGAAGGGCACGCACTATACAAGGATGGTCGCTTGTATTGCTGAAGTGTTGCGAGAAGCCCGGCATGCCGGCGTTGCTCCGCTAGAACCCTGTCCGCAATCCCACCTGCACAAAGGGAATGATCACTGAATGCGTTTCCCCGAAGGTCTCCGAAACATCAAAGAGGCATCGCACGCCGGCCGTCAAGACCATACTGCGTGACGGCTCGATATAGATTCCAGGCGTAACCCCGAGGAAGACCGCTTTCGTTGACACTTTGCCCCGGCCCGACGTTGACTCCACGGGAAAGAAGAGGAGCCAGTCGACAGTGGTCCGGGTATATGGCGTGTAGCTGAGAATGGGTTGGGCGATGAGATTCCCCTGCAAGAAGAAATTGACCGGCCATGCGGGATTTGCGGAATTGAAGGTGAGTGAACCGTAGTAGCCGATGGATGATTCGCTCTTCGTGTCGTGGTAGAACGCCGTGTCGATCGTCGTCGTTTGACCACCAAAGAGCCACGTGGATGTTGTCGTCGTGATGGTGACTGAACGCGCGTCATAGTCCAGCGTTTGGCCGAACACGCCAATATCCAGTCTCATCCGGAAGTTCGAAGTTTCTCGTGAAAAGAAACCAAGTCCTGCCGACCACCCAAGGAGCGTTGACCCGCGTGACTCTGCAAGGGATCCCCCAAATGACAGGGCTGTTGATCCCCAGGCAAAATCAACGTGCATTCCTGCAGAGACATCGGGACGTTGCCAGGAGAGATTGTATTGGGGAATCTGCCTTCGGAGCGAGACGCCACCTCCCGAGAGGCGCATGGTGTCAACCGGATAGAGCCAATCCGACTTCGAAGGCTCGGACCCCTCAACCCGTCCATTGAGAAGTGATATTCCCTGGACTGTTGCATGTGCCGAGAGAGTCACGCTTTGCTTGGCATTGTCGCTCACAATATTGACCGGGGGCGAAAAGATGGGCCCTTCGACCGCAGCATCGCGGACAATTGTTTTGACCTGTTGTTCCGTAGTGGCACAACCTGCAATTATGAGCAGCGCAGCACACGGAAGCAGTATTTGTGCTGGTGTGGTTCGCATATTCGCGCGTGTATAGATCATTTCGAGTTCCTTATCGAAATGGGAGAACTAAGATAAGATATCGTTGGCGGTATCCTGTGGTGTCACAGATTTGTCATGGATTTGTCGGGTAAGAACAAGGTACAGCGGAGAGAGAAGAGAGGCAATCATGGTTAAACGAAGTATGCTCCGTAGGGGTCTAATTCTCGTTAGATTCCTCAAAGAATTGAAAGAAAGGGGAAAAATCGCGTTCTTAGAAGGCCAAAAGAGCTTCTGCACACGCGAAATCAATCTCTTTTTCACTATTTTCTGGGATTTCTCATGAAGAAGAAAGTTCTCATATCATCCCTGGTGGTGCTTGTCTTGGCTGCCGCCGGTTACTATCTGTTCGCCGGCAATCGAGGGAAGAAGTACGACTTCCGCTTCGACAAAGTCACGATGGGTGATCTCACCGTGTATGTCACTGCAACGGGGACCATAAACCCGGTGACATCGGTTGATGTCGGTACACAGGTTTCGGGGATCGTGGCCAAACTCTACGCTGACTTTAATTCCGTCGTGAAAAAAGGGCAGGTGATCGCACAGATTGATTCGACATTCCTTGTGCAGGCGGTAAAAGACGCCGATGCCAACTTCGAACGTGCCAAAGCCCAGTTTGACGACAGCAAACGGAACCTTACGCGGGAAAAGGTGTTGTTGGACCGTGGCCTTGACTCCCAACTGAACTATGATGCTGCACTGACCACGTATGAGTCCAACACCGCTTCCATGAAGTCCGCACAGGCCTCGATAGACCGTGCGAAAATCAACCTTGCCTATGCCACCATCTATGCACCCATCAGTGGTGTCGTCGTCAATCGCGCAGTCAACATCGGCCAGACAGTGGCCGCAAGTTTTTCGTCGCCGACGCTCTATACAATCGCGAATGACCTGAGCCGGATGCAGGTCCTCACAACCGTCGACGAATCGGATATCGGCAGGGTCAGTATCGGTCAGGAGGCCTCGTTCACGGTTGATGCGTATCCGGAGGAAAACTTCCGCGGAACCGTTTCCCAGATTCGACTCGCACCGCTGACTGTGCAGAACGTTGTGAACTACACGGTCGTTATTGACGTCAATAACGCCCAGCTGAAGTTGATGCCGGGGATGACGGCAAACGTGAAGATCCTGGTTGCAAGCATGCAAAACGTCTTGAAGATCCCCAACATGGCGTTGCGTTTCCAACCGCCGCCCGAGATTATTGACACGGCGAAGGCGAGTGCAATGCGCGGCGGATTTGCCGGCCGTGGAAACGGCGAAGGCGACGGACCGCGGGGAGCTGACACCACACAAGGCAGCGGTCCCGGTGGACCTGGCATAGACAGCCGCCGTGAACGATTCCGTGCGCTGCGGGATTCCATCATGGCTGCCCATGGAGGCACGATAAGCGACGAAGAGCTCCGCGGTGAAATGCGCAAGATCATGGGCGATGCACTCCGGGGAGGACGTCCGCAAGCTGCTCCCCCTGCACCTGTGGCTGTGAAGCCTGTCAAACGCACGCAATTTGGTATTGATCTTCAGTTCCCGGAGTATCAGAAGAGCGCCTATGTTCCGACACTTCAAACCGGACGCGGACGAGTGTGGATCCTGAACGCTGCCGGCAAACTCGAACCGGTGATGGTACGAACCGGAATCAACGACGGAAAATCCACGGAAGTGACCAGCACTTCACTGAAAGCAGGCGATCAGATCGTGTTGGGCATCACCTACAACTCCGATAGTCAGGCGGACCAGGCCAGGAGTCCACTCACTCCTCAAAGCGGCGGTCAGCGCCCGGGAGGAGGTGGGTTCAGATGATCGGCACAGACGGCACTGCCCCCGAACGGCCGTCCAACGGGCATCTCATACGGATCGAACATCTCGCCAAAACATATCAGCTTGGCGAGGTGGAGGTTCATGCACTTCGTGGCGTTTCGCTGACGATTTCGCGGGGCGAATTCGTAGCGATTATGGGAGCTTCCGGTTCGGGCAAGTCGACGTTTATGAATATCCTTGGCTGCCTGGACAAGCCGACGCGGGGAACATACACCCTCGAAGACATCGAAGTGGGGAAATTGTCGCGGGATGAACTCGCCCAGATTCGGAACAGGAGTATCGGTTTTGTCTTTCAGGGCTTCAATCTCCTTTCGCGAACCTCGGCCATTGAGAACGTGGAACTTCCCCTGCTCTATAGCAGCACCACGCAGAAGGATCGGCACCAGCGGGCGATTCGTGCTCTTGAGGCCGTCGGTCTCGGAGACCGCGTCCATCACTTTCCGAACCAACTCTCGGGCGGACAACAACAGCGCGTCGCGGTTGCACGCGCACTGGTGAATGACCCAAGTATTGTGCTTGCGGATGAGCCCACCGGAAACCTGGACAGCAGGACAAGCGTTGAAGTGATGGATGTGTTTCAACAGTTGAACCAGAAAGGCATCACAATCCTTCTGGTGACGCATGAACCTGACATCGCAAGTTTCGCAAAACGCCAGATCGTTTTCCGGGATGGCAAGATCCGGTCGGATCGGCCTACCACAGATCCGCGGGTCGCATCCACGATTCTCAAAGAAATGCCTGCGATCGACGAGGAGGATGACGAATGAAGCTCATGAATATCCTGATCTCGGCCTTTCGTGCTCTGCACCGGAACAAAATGCGGTCATTCCTTACCATGCTCGGTATCATCATTGGCGTCGCGGCGGTGATCGCTATGCTCGCCATTGGCCAGGGAGCACAATTCTCAGTTGAACAACAAATCAGCGCATTGGGTACCAATGTCCTGATCATTCTGCCGGGAGCTCAACAAACCGGTGGTGTGCATATGGGAGCGGGTTCAGCGACCACGCTTACAGAAGAAGACGCCCAGGCAATCCAACGCGAATGCCCATCGGTCGGCCTGGTATCACCCGGAACGCGGGCCGGAGGTCAGGTGATCGCAGGAAATCTCAACTGGGCAACGGGCATCGAAGGCACGGGGCCCGATTACCTGGAAATCCGGAAGTGGACGGTTGAATATGGCGACTTCTACACTGACCAGGATATCAAGTCCGCCACCAAGGTCTGTGTTCTCGGCAAGACCGTAGCTGACAACTTATTTCCTGAACAGAGCCCGGTCGGACAGAATGTCCGCATTCGTAACGTCCCCTTCAAGGTCATCGGCATTCTTGCGAAGAAAGGGCAGAATGCCATGGGGCAGGATCAGGACGACATCATCGTCGCGCCGTACACCACGGTCGCGCGTCGCCTCACGTGGTATCCCTATCTCCGCCAAATTCTTGTCTCGGCAATCAGCCCCGCCAATATCAGCGTAGCGCAGAGGCAGATTACCGAACTGTTGCGCATGCGGCACAAACTCGTCACAAACGACGCTGATGATTTCACCATCAGAAATCAGGCCGATCTGGCCACGGCTGCGACAGCCACGACAGACATCCTGACGATCCTCCTGGCAAGTATTGCGTCGGTTTCACTGCTGGTCGGCGGTATCGGGATCATGAATATCATGCTTGTTTCTGTGACCGAGCGGACAAGGGAAATCGGCATCCGGATGTCGGTCGGCGCCCGATCCCGCGACATCCTGACACAATTCCTCGTGGAAGCGCTTGTCCTGAGCCTTCTCGGCGGCATCACCGGCATCCTGTTCGGCGTGGTCGGTTCATCAGTGATCTCGGGCATCGCCAAGTGGCCAACCATTATTACCACCTTCTCCATCGTTCTCTCCTTTGGATTCTCCATTGCGATAGGGGTATTTTTTGGATTCTACCCTGCACGAAAAGCAGCGATGCTGAACCCGATCGATGCCCTGCGCTACGAATAACACAATATGCCACACCCGGCAAACCCAAAAGAGATGAAATCCGCCTCGCCGTATTTCGCTTTGTGGGCGTGACGGCCTTCGCCAGCTATGTAATTGCCGGATGGCAAGAGTCGATCTGGTTTAAGCGCTCGTGGGCAGTCACGTTGAAGAATACGGCGGATGGTCTTCTCTACGCGCTGATTACCGCGGGGACATTCGGTTGGTTGTGGCCAAGGTAACACCACACCAGGGAGGGGCTTCAGCCCCTCCCTGGTGTTGGCCTTAGCGCACCACGACGAGTTTTCGTGTCTGCGCAAACCCCTCTGACGTCATTCTGCAGTAGTACACACCACTCGACAGACCTGCAGCATTAAATTGCACCGTGTATTCTCCTGCCGGCTTCCTCTCGTCCACCAGCACTGCAACCTCTCGCCCCAGCAAGTCATAGACGACGAGCCTCACAAGCAGACTTCCGGGTTGCGGGTTCCGTGTGTTTGAGACCGGGTCCTGGGTCCCGGGTCCCGNNGCCTGTCCGGCAGGCAGGCGAAAACCGATGGTGGTAACCGGATTAAACGGATTCGGAAAATTCTGCAGCAGTTCGAAGTGATCCGGAACACTGCCGTGCACAGGTTCCCTTTGCACACCAGTCGTGTTGTTCAGATCAAACACCCCGCCATCGCGGACAACGTGAAGTGTTGCACCAATAATCCCTCCGTTCTGGCGAGGATTCACTTTGCCCGGATCACGAAACTCGGGGAGGCTTCCCCATTGTGCGGTTCGTGCGTCGATCAACAGTACGGGCGTCGCTCCATATACGCGCAACCGGCCTTCAGCAATAACCACGTGGGTACCCGTGTCAAGAAACAGCCCAAACGGAAGATGCAACTTTACCATTGACCAGAATACGGCACTTGCACGATTATCGATGTAGTCGGAGTCTTCATACAGACGCGGAACGCACTGCATCCCTCTGACAATCCCTAGCCCTTTCACCTGAGTCAGGTAACCGTAGTATGCACCATAAATGCTTCTGTACATCTGACCGATTCCTTGCTCACCCACCAGCATCACATCATCGGAGAGAAACAACATCGGTACGTGCGCATCCACGCGTTCTCCAAAGGCGATGCCGATTTGTGTAGCAGAATCCAGGAACCGTGCAACACTATCCGGGCTATTACCGGCAAACACGAAACCCTGACACGCTCGGATCGCCGCGGCTACTCCGGGGTCGTCCTTTGTTGACTCATTGATCCACAGTAGTCGCGCGGGTGTTCCCCATGCGGCGAGCGCCGATTGCACTGCAAAAGCAGAAGTCGGGGTTGACGGCGAGGCAATGATGCCGACAGTATCCATCGGCATGACAAGCGCATTTTGCAGTTTCCTGAGACTTCCGGACGTGCCGAACCAATCGCTGCTGCTGTTGCTGCCATCCAGAATAACCATCGATGTACGCACGGAAAAAGCCGTGGCAGCATATGCTGATGCGGAGGATGAAGGGTACACTTCCCCGGTCGTGAAGGCAATTTTCGCACCGACGGTGAGCTGATCGAAATCAAGATTCGTCATGGAAAGCTGTTCGCCTGACGCGAGTGCAGTCTGGGTCCGGGGAGTGTAACGCACGATCGTCACGGTACCGGAGCCCATTGCTTCACCCACGCCGTCCGGACCGACCGCCAGTGCTGTGTTGGCATCAACGCCCACGCCGGTGATCTCTCGCTGCTTCAACTGCTTGTAGACCGCGAGGAACGCCGGAAGGCGGCCAAGGCGGCCCCGCTCGAAGAAATGGCTGTCCGCAATGTATCCCGTACCGAGACGCAGAAAGTCATCGGTGAGAGTGATACTCGCACCGAGGGGATTGCGCAGCGCAATGCGAGGCGCAACGGAAGTGAAGTGTGCATCGAATACGATCTCGCTGAGAATTGCCTCGCCGGCACTCGTTCCTCCGACAGCACCTCCACGGGCATACACCTCTCTAATTGCTTTCTCGGCAAGCGTACCGCGCCATGTGTTTACGTACTGCCATTGATCTCCTCCTCGCATGAATATGCCATCATGCTCCAGAATCCGCCGGTATACCGCAGAATCGTTTGCCTGCGACGACGAGGTAATGGCAAGGTTCGAGACAGTGCACGGACTAAGCCAGGGGAAGTATCCGGAGAAGAAATTTGTCGTATCGGAATAGTGGAGGACAAGGATTCTGGCATTCGGGGCGTGGGTGACCAGCCAACGATACGGAGCATCCGACCAGTCGTTATAATCTTCCGCACCACCCCCTACAAGCAACAAAGAGCCCTGCGACAACGAGATGCTTGATAGAACACCAAGGAGAACGAAAAACCGTATCATCCAAATCATTGTCATCCTTCCATCATTCTCGGTTCTTTCCCAATATACGAAACCACAGGAACAAGATTTTCTCTTCCCCGCGCTTTGCCGCATTTGATTTTGCGCCTCGATCGGATTATCTTTGTGCCACCGTCCTGCCTACCACTTGCGAGGCTGTCATGAGCGAATCCTTGTTACCCCGCCGCGAATTCCTTGAAATGCTTGCAGGCATGTTTTCCGCAACAACAATCAATTGGGATGCTTTTCCCATCGGCCCGTTTCCCGATCGACAACCTTTTGATTATGATGCGATCATCATCGGGTCCGGACTGGGAGGGCTCGCCTGCGCGGCTGCATTCGCACGGCAGGGATTCAAACCCCTCGTACTAGAGCAGCATGACAAAGTCGGTGGCTACGCCACCGCGTTCTCACGCCCCGGAGGGTTCACCTTCGATGTTTCATTGCATTCAACAACTGTCGGTGAGCGCAATGGCGTGTCCAATCTGATCTGGGGATTCCCCGAGATCACCGATGTTGAGTTTGCACCACACCCGACCCTCTGCCGCGCGATCTACCCAGATCACGACATCCGTGTGCAACAGAAAAACCCCGCCGCTTTCGTCGCCATGCTCACCTCCCTTTTCCCCGATGAAAAAGAAGGGATTGCCGGCCTCTTTGATGACATGAAAGGACTTGCCGACAATGTCGGCCGCCTCGCGAACGCAAAGGGCCAGGCCGACATGAGCAAGTTTCCCGTCGAGTTCCCGTATCTTTTCAAATTCTATCAATGGACCTGGGGCCAGATGGTTGATGCACGAATCAAGAATCCCCGGCTGAAGGCTATCATCTCGGCCCAATGGGGGTACTATGGTCTTCCACCTTCAAAGTTGTCATGCTTCTACTATGTAATGCCGTTCATGGGATATCTGTCTGCAGGCGGGTTCTACCCGAAGGGTCGCTCTCAGAACATCAGCAATGCGTTCGCAGGATTCATCGAAAGTCATGGCGGAAAAATCCTTCTCAACACAAAAGTCGAGAAGATCCTCGTGAAGGACGGCTCCGCCTCCGGTGTCGGAACCGCTGGCGGCAAAGCGTTCACTGCAAAAGTCGTGGTTTCCAATGCAAACCCCTTCGCCACATTCGGCAGAATGATCGAGGATCAACCCCTTGTTGCAGACTACATGGCAAAATGCAGACAATACAGTGTCAGCATGTCAAGTTTCCAGGTATTCCTCGGCCTGAAAGAAGACCTCGTCAGGAAGGTGGGAATTGCCGATTCTGAGATCTTCTACGAGCCATCGTATAGTCCCGACGCCGGCTACGCGGCTGCCCTCAACGCCGATGTCGAACACGGCGGTTACGGCCTGTCTCTCTACGACAACATCTTTGATGGGTATTCTCCTGCCGGGAAGAACACGATCAACATCCTCACCCTGCAGGGCTATGAGCACTGGGAGAAGTTCGGAAAGGACTACTTTGCGGGAGAGAAACGAGCGTACCGAGAAGAAAAGGAGAGGATGGCGGAAATCCTGATTCAGAAAGTGGAGAAGACATTGCTCCCCGGCCTCTCTGCGGCAATAGAGGTCAAGGAGATTGGGACACCGCTTACAAACATACGCTACACCGGCACACACCGGGGGGCGATCTACGGCTGGGACCAGACCGTGAACAACTCCGGCTCAATGCGTGTCGGACACGCCACGCCGGTCAAGAATCTATTTCTCGCCGGAGCGTGGACGAAACCCGGCCATGGTTACGGTGCGGTCATCCCGAGCGGGCTCGAATGTTTTGCGGAGATCGTGAAGAACTGGTAGGCTGGAAGCCGTTAATACTATTTTGCCAGGACCATCGTCCTTGTTTCGCTTGATGCGCCGGCCGACAGGCGGTAGAAGTACAACCCGCTGGAGCGGCCGGAAGCATCCCAGGTTGCGCTGTACGTGCCGGGCATTCTCTCATCATTCACAAGCACCGCCACCTCGCGCCCGAGCAAGTCGTACACGCCGAGCCGTACCCACCCAGGCCCTAGACCCAAGACCCTAAACCCTATCTTTGTGCCCGGATTGAACGGATTCGGGTAGTTCTGATACAGAATGTACCTGTCACCCGGCACGCTTGAGTGTTCTTCGACCCCGGTGACCGCGATTCGGATCCTGTAGACGCTGTTACCGGATGTAATATAGAGCGTCTTTCGATCGGCGTCACCCCAGTTACAGTTCGTTGTCTGGCCCGGCACAAGTATCGTATCGAGCACAGTCCCGTCTGGTCCGAAGACCCATATCCCCAAATCCCCCGCGCAGAAAAGATTGCCCGCCGCGTCCATTTTCATCCCGTCGGCATACCCTCTCGTACCAACAGAAGAAAAGACCCGCTTGTTTACAATGAGGGAATCATGGACGATATCCCACACATAAATGATACGCTGGCTCGAGTTGTCAACGTACAGCTTGCTTTCATCCGGCGAGAAACAGATGCCGTTGGGTTCGTTCAATGTGCTATCCAGAAGCTGAAGCGCACCGGACGGACTGATTCTATAGATGCCGGAGAACGTCAGTTCCCTCTGCTGACCCGCCGGAACGTTAAAGGGCGGATCGGTAAAAAAGATCGCTCCATCTGATTTCACCGCAATATCGTTGGGACTATTGAGCTTCTTTCCGCCGAATAGAGCGGCAAGGGACACCACGCTGCCGCTGCTGTCGCGCCGGGCAACGCGGCGAAGCCCTGATTGCGCAAGCAGCAACCTGCCGCGCAAATCATATGTCAGGCCGTTGGCATTACTCGACGGAGAAATATACACCACAGCCCCTGTCGCCTGCGTCCATCGATACACTTTGTTGCCCGAGAGGTCGGAAAAGAGCAGCCCGACGCTGTCCCTCCAGACCGGTCCCTCAACAAACAAAAAACCGCTTGCGATCTTCTCCACGACCGCTCCCTGCGGAACAGGTGACTGAGAGGACGCGCTCATTATTGCGAACATCACTGCCATGCAAAGATATCGGACCCGTGAAGCAGAAGATGCTGACATGGATTTCATTGATGGATGGTTCATGGAGTGCCTTTGGATGCTCGCAAACATGAGACAGACTTGCCTATATAATGGTCTGTCATGTGACGGACATGTGACCATGTGATGGTCTGTCATGTGACAGACATAAGACAGACATGTGACAGACATGTGACAGACTCATTTGTGTAACATGTCACACACGTGTTGAAGATTTCAACAATACCTGCCTGAAGGCTTCATACTCAGCGGGAATCTCCTCGCTTTGTTTGTGCCTTTCGAGTGCCTCGCGCAGTTGCGCCGGGAGGGCGATTCGCATCCCCAGCGCGCGTTCGATCACTTCCGGAAACTTTCCAGGATGCGCAGTTGCCGTTACGATCGTCGGTTCATTCACGGACCGTTTTCGCGCCGCCGCCAAGCCAACCGCGGTATGTGGATCTACAATTTTCCCGCAGTGCTCGTATGTCAAACGAATCTCGTCAAGCGTTTCCTCGTCGGAAATGCTGACCGCCTCGATCTGGCGACGGATTTCACTCACATCGTCGCGAAAGTGTGACCGCAATCTGACGAGGTTGCTCGGGTTCCCAACGTCCATCGCATTCGAATGTGTCTGTACAGCGGCGCGCGGGACGAATGACCCCGTGCGGAGATACTGTGCACCCGCGTCGTTCACATTCGTTGCCGCCACCAGATGCCCGAACGGTGTTCCCATGGCCATCGCATACACTGCCGCGGTCAGATTGCCGAAGTTGCCGCTGGGGACCACAAACGTTGGTCTCTCCTCCATGCTCCTGCTCCGGTATGCTGCCTCCCACTGTGCGACACCCCAGACGTAATATCCGATCTGCGGCAGCAGCCTGCCGAGACTAATGGAGTTTGCCGTGGTCAGGTGTCGCGCCCCCACTACTTCTCCATCAGCTAGAGCTTGCTTGACCAGGCGCTGGCAATCATCAAACGTTCCATCGACTTCGAGTGCATGGATATTCCCACCCAGCGTCGCCATCTGCTGTTCCTGCAACGGACTGATCTTTCCGGACGGATACAGAACGTACACAGTGATGTGGGGGACATTGAAGAACCCGTGAGCGACGGCGCTGCCGGTGTCGCCGGAGGTCGCTACGGCTATGGTGATTTCTTGATGGGATGCTTGAAGATAGTAGGACAATATACGTGCGAGAAACCGCACACCGATATCCTTGAATGCAAGGGTAGGACCGTGAAACAATTCCAGCACATAGAGGTTGTCTTTCAAGTGAATGAGCGGAACAGGAAATGTCCAGGCCCGCGCCGATAGAGTAGCGAGGTCACTACGGGAAATATCATCGATAAATGCCGACGCCACTTCCGCGCCAATCGTCTGAAGGCTCTGTGTGGACAGTTCGCTGATGAATCCGTGCGGTAACGCAGGGATGGATTCAGGAATGTACAGCCCGCCGTCAGGCGCAAGACCGGCGAAGACAGCGATCCGGAATGACGTTGGCGGAGTCTGCCCCCCTGTGCTCACGTACTTCATTTGCTTTTGGTCCAGAGGATTGTTGCACCGGTACGGTTGATGCGGGAGACATATGTATCACAGCCGATCCCGGCCGCACGGCCAAACGACTTCTGCATTGCCTTTGCCACGACATGTGCAGTGCGGATAGAGGAGGTCACTGCGAACATAGAGGGACCTGAGCCGGAGATCGAGCAACCCAATGCCCCTGCCCCCAATGCGGCTTCCTTCACTTCAGCAAAGCCGGGAATGAGATTGGCCCGCACAGGCTCCGCAACTGCGTCCTCAACACACGTGCCGACAAGGGCCACGTCTCCCGCAGCCAGCCCGACCGTCAATCCGCTGATATTCCCCCACTGCCGGATGGCGGTTTGGAGCGTGATCGCCTTGGGCAACATGTTTCTGGCATCTTCCGTCCGAATGAACGTGTGAGGGTGGGCAACAACCCACACGATGGACTGCTTAATGGGGATCGAAATGACATCCAGAGGATCATACCTGCGGATCAGGCACGCACCACCGAGCAGGCACGGCGCGGCATTGTCCGCATGCGCCGATCCTGACGCCTTCCGTTCTCCCTCCATGGCAAAGCGCAAGAGGTCTTTCTTTTCGAGTGGGCGGGGCAACAACGCGTTGACGGCAACGGCTGACGCTACACTGCTTGCTGCAGAGCTCCCCAATCCCGACCCGATCGGCATCCTTTTGTCCAGTGTCATCCTCACGCCGAAAGGGGGACGGAACTCATCCAGCATCAGCATGGCGACGTGGGCAGCAACATTGGATTGCGCATCAGCCGGCACATCAAGGTGCTTTGTGCGTACGGCAAAAGAGAGACCCGCTGCAGGCTGACGTTCCGCAATGACAATATCTCCGGGCTGATGGATGGCGATTCCCAGCACATCAAAGCCGGAGCCGAGATTGGCGATTGTCGCCGGTGCAAACACTTTGACCTTGCGTGGGCGCATTATTGCGGCAGGTAGTGTAAGAGTTTGAGAAGATCGGAGAACACTCCCATTGCCGTCACCTCGGCACCGGCTCCCGGACCCTGCACGACCAGCGGTGACCGCGCATAGCGATGAGTTGTAAACGCGACGATATTGTCGCTTCCCTGTGCGGATGCAAGCAGATGCTGCAGCGGTACCTCTCTGACACCCGCAAATGCCGCTTTCCCCTGCAGAACGCCGACGTATCTGAGGACACACCCGCGTTCGTGCGCCGTCTGGAGGCGGCGTTTCATCGCAGCATCGTGCTTGCTGTACGCCGCAAAGAATGCTTTCGGCAGCTCCCCGCCCCGCAGTGAGCGTGGTACAAGATTCTCTGCGCGAATGTCCTGCACATCCATCCTCAAGCCCACCTGACGCGCCAGGATCAGAAGTTTGCGGGCCACATCTTTCCCCGACAGGTCTTCACGGGGATCAGGTTCAGTGTAGCCGAGTTCCATAGCCTCCTGTACAAGCGCGCTGAACCGCACCCCTCCGTCAAAGTGGTTGAACAAATGACTGAGGGTCCCGGAAAAGATCCCTTCGATCTTGACGATCGTGTCGCCACTTGCAATCAGGTCATTAAGCGTCGAGATTATCGGCAATCCGGCGCCGACATTTGCCTCATACAAGAAATGCTTCTGCCGGGTTTTCATGAGGTCCGTCAGTCTCTTGTACCGTGGCCAGGGGAGAACGTTCGCCTTCTTGTTCGGCGTTACGATGTGCATATTCAGGCGGACGAAATCCTCATACATATCGACAACTTTCCCGCTTGCAGTGCAATCCACCACGACGGCATTGACGAAATGCTGCGCGGCCAATTGTTGAAGAAAGAGCCGCGGTTCCATGCGGTGGGGTGAAGCATCGAGTTCTTCCTTCCAACGAAGAAGATCGATCCCATCGTGAACAAGGACGAAGCGGGAACTATTCGCAATGCCGCACACCCGCGCCTCAAATCCCTTTTCCCGGAGAAATCTGCGTTGCTGATGCAACAGACGCAGGAACGCACCGCCAATGCTCCCCGGACCGATGAGGATGACCGCAAGGGTTTTCTGCCGTTCGAAGAAGGCAGAATGAACAACATTGAGTGCTTGAATTCTCTGGCTCGCATCGACCACGAGCGAGATATTGCGCTCTGACGCGCCCTGCGCAATTGCAGAAACGTTTATGCCGTTTCTTCCGAGCGACTGGAAGACCCGGCCCGATACCCCGGGTGTCCCCTCCATTCCATCGCCCACGATGGCTATGATCGTTTGTTCGGGTTTTTCGTCAAGGGACATCATTTTTGACTGTACTTCATAGCGGAATTCTTCATGGACCGCTTCCCGCGCCCTGCCAACATCCGCACTGCTGACCGCAATACAGATCGTGTGTTCCGATGACGCCTGGGAGATCAGGATGACGTTGACGTTGTGCGAAGCGAGGGACCGGAACAGACGCCCCGCCGTTCCCGGGACCCCTACCATCCTCAACCCACGGATCGTCAGCAGCGTGCAGTGATCCACCGATGCGATCCCCTTTGCCACCCCTTCCCACCGGTCAACATGACGGGAGATACGTGTGCCCGGCGCGGAGGGGTTCAGCGTGTTCTTGATGATAATCGGAATCTGTTTCACGACAGCCGGAGCAATGGTCGATGAGTGGAGTACCTTCGCACCGAAGTACGAGAGTTCCATCGCTTCTTCGTAGGACATTTGCGGCACCACGAAGGCCGACTTGACGGCCCGGGGATCCGCACTCAGAATCCCATCAACATCCGTCCAGATTTCAATCACTCCTACTTCCAGCGCAGCCCCGACGATCGCCGCCGAATAGTCCGAGCCGTCGCGTCCGATCGTTGTCGTGCGTCCATCCTCGGTGGCACCGATGAATCCGGTCACCACAGGAAGCACGCTTCTGCCGTACCGGGCATAGAGACCGGCAAAGACCTTCTTGATGGCAGCCTGGGTTTTGCTGAAGACCACACCTGCATGCGTGAAGCGGTCGTCGGTCACAACGATAGTGCGCGCGTCCACGAACCGGGCCGGGCGCGTCCGGTGGAGAAAGGATGCGAGCGTCAGAGCAGAGAGCCGCTCGCCGAAACTTGCCGTGAGATCCTGTGCCCGGGGCGAACAGTGACGGAGAAGGAAAATTCCCTGTAAGACATCGTGGAGCTCCGACAGGAGATCGCGCACTTCAGTCGCCACGCGTTTGGGTGGTCGCTGAGCATGCAATTCATGAAGAGTATCCACATGGCGCTTGACCAGAACCTCATAAAGCGAGAGGAATTCCTTGTCTCCATTCTCCGCCAGGCGCGCACATTCCAGAAGCTGATTGGTCACCCCCTGGTATGCCGATACGACCACAACAACAGGGCCATGCTTTGCAGCGTGCAGGATGATGGAGCCGACTTCACGCATCCGCTCCGGATTCGCGACCGAGGAACCGCCAAATTTCAGAAGCTTCCGTTTCGTCATGTCACTATGATCTGGTAGTGTATGTCGGATGTTGTCTGAGTACCCACTCTACGTTTGACTGAGGACCTTGCTGAGTTCTTCAGAGCGTCGCGTAGCCGTCGCAACAGCATTGATCAGCATTGAACGCAAACCGTGCGACTCGAGTTCGTGAATCGCGTTGATTGCCGTTCCCCCGGGAGTTGTCACCTGATCCCGCAGGATGGCCGGATGGAGGCCTGAGGATTTGACAAGCTTCGCCGAGCCGAGGACTGTTTGAACCGCGAGCCGTGTGGCAACATCGCGCGCGAGCCCCATCTTCACCCCTCCATCAATCAGAGCCTCAATAACCATGTAAATGTACGCCGGGCCGCTCCCGCTGAGACCGGTCACAGCGTCGAGCTGCTCCTCTGCGACGGTGACAACATCACCCACCGCATTGAATATAGCTTCTGCATCTCTCTTTTGCACCTCGGAGACATGTTCACCGTAGGCAATCGCCGTCGCGCCTTCATCCACCGTCGACGCAATGTTGGGCATCGTCCGGATAATCCCGATCTTGCGACCGATGGTCTCCTGGAGAAATGCAATCCGCACGCCTGCCGCAATGGAAATCACAAGATGATTGTCGCGCACAACCGTCTTGATCTCCTTCAACACTTTGGGAACGGTCATCGGTTTTACGCAGAGCAGCACTATTTCCGCGCCTCCAACGGCATCCCGCAAGCTCGTGCTGGTGCGCACATGCCACTCCTTCGCAAGCGAACGCAGTTTCTCCTTGTTGATATCGCATCCGGTGATTTTCCGGGCGGGTGTCAACCCCGCCTTGATGATCCCCAGCAGGAGCGATGTGCCCATATTGCCGGTCCCAAGCACCGCGATCTCCTTGTTGATCCGGTGGCGCTTGTCGTGCTCATGCTTTTTTTTCGCTTTGTCCGCAGCCATTGTTCAGTACCCCGATAGTAATAGCAGAATGTGGTTACCGTTGTTCTCCGTTGCCATCAGGCGCCGCCATGGTGCTCAACCAACTCTGCGGGCGCCGTCTGTTTCATCAGGAAGTAGTAAATGCTGTCGACAAGGGCTTTCCAGCTCGCTTCGATGATATTGTTCGAGACCCCTACGGTATTCCATGAGCCGTCGTCATCACGCGAGGTAATAAGCACCCGCACTTTGGCGCCTGTACCGTCGAAGCCATCGAGAACACGCACCTTGTAGTCGCTCAACACCATCTTCCTCAAAGCCGGATAGAATTTCTCCAGTGCCTTGCGCAATGCTTTGTCCAGCGCATTCACGGGACCGTTACCCTCCGCTGCGGTGTGCTCCACCTCATTCCCGACACGAACCTTGATCAGCGCTTCACAGACCGATGCAGCTTCCGTTGACTCCTTGTGAATGATCACCTTGAAGCCGCCAAGCTCGAAGAATTCGCACCATGTGTCCAGTTTCTGCTTTATCAGAAGCTCCAGCGATCCATCGGCATCTTCGTAGTGGTAGCCGTCGTGTTCTCTGGTCTTGATCTCATCAACGATGCTCTGGATCACGGGCGATTTCTCCTCCAGAGCTATTCCGAGTTCCTTGGCCTTGTAGGTCACATTGCTCCTCCCTGAGAGGTCCGACACCAATACGCGCCGGCGATTCCCGACCACTTCCGGTTCAATGTGTTCATACGTGGCATTGTTCTTCATGACTGCACTGACATGGACGCCTCCTTTGTGGGCGAAGGCACTTGGGCCGACAAAGGGCATATGCTTTCCCTGCGAGAGATTCGCCAGATCAGCGACATATTTCGAAAGGCTGGTCAACCGCGCAAGGTGCTGCATTCCTACACAGCGATACCCCAGTTTGAGTTGGAGATTCGGGATAACAGAGCACAGGTTGGCGTTTCCGCATCGTTCGCCGTAACCGTTTATGGTTCCCTGCACATGCACTGCACCGCTATGTACAGCAGCAAGGGTATTCGCCACTGCAAGGTCGCCGTCATTGTGCGTGTGGATGCCAAGAGCGCCACCCAGTGCTGAGCGGACATCCTCAACGATCCGCGCGATCATTTCGGGAAGAGATCCGCCATTCGTGTCACACATCACGATCGTTCGCGCGCCGCTCTCACGCGCAGCACGCAGCGTTTTCAACGCGTACTCACGATTGTCCTTGTAGCCATCAAAGAAGTGCTCCGCATCATAGATCACCTCACGGCCCTGCCCGGAAAGATAGGATACCGAGTCGCTGATGATGTCAAGATTCTCTTGCTCACTGATTTGTAGTGCCTCGCGAACGTGAAGCAGCCAGCTTTTCCCGAAGATCGTCACAACCGGCGTTTCTGCCGCAAGGAGGGCGTTGATGTTTGCATCGTCCTGCACCCTGTTCTTCGCGCGGCGGGTGCTTCCGAATGCCGCCAGTCGCGCATGAAGCAGGTGAAGCGCATGGGCCCGGAGAAAGAATTCCTCATCCCGCGGATTTGACCCTGGCCAGCCGCCTTCGATGTAGTCGATGCCNNGGGTCTTTGAGGATGAGTTTGTGCAGCGGGACGGTGGTCTTGACGCCGCGAATCATGAACTCATCGAGGGCGCGCGCCACACGCAACTTGTCATCCACCGAAAGGCTCACCTCTTCGCCCTGGGTGCCATCCCTGAGGGTTGTGTCGTACAATTCGATGTGCTCCATACCGGTTGCGCCTCTTCGCCTTGTCAGTGTGAATTCAAGTAGCCGTCGATTTCTTGCGCGGCACGGCGGCCTTCGGCAATCGCCCACACAACAAGTGACTGGCCACGCCGCATATCTCCTCCGGCAAAAATCCCCGGAATGGATGTCATGAAATGTTCGTCAGTGGACACGTTTCCACGCGCATCGAGCGCCACACCAAGCTCGTCCAGAAGTCCTGATTTCTGCGGGCCCGTGAACCCCATCGCAATCAGCACAAGGTCAGTATCGAGACTGAATGCAGAACCTTCAACAGGGGTGAAATCGGGTGGCGGCCCAACACGTACACCACGGAGTTGCACGACTTGGCCGTTCGCATCCCCCTCAAAGTGCGTCGTTGCAGAAGCCCAGGTGCGCACACCTCCCTCTTCGTGTGAGGATTCTGTACGAAGCTGGAGAGGCCACATCGGCCAGGGGGTGCTCGCGGCACGCTCCAGGGGGGGCTGCGAGAGAATTTCCAGCTGCTGAACAGACGTTGCTTTCTGGCGATGGCATGTTCCCAAACAATCCGCTCCTGTATCGCCACCCCCGAGAATGATCACGCGCTTTCCCGTGGCGACGATGTCATTTGATGAATCTGTCGGCAGACCCGCGACGCGCCGGTTCTGCTGGGTCAGGAAGTCCACCGCAAAGTGAATGCCCTTCAGGTGACGGCCGGGTATGGCCGGCTCGCGGGGCGACTCCGCACCACCGCAGAGGAGCACCGCATGATACGATTGCCGCAAGGCCTGCGCCGGTATTTGTACTCCCACATGGGCGTTTGTAGTAAATACGATTCCTTCCGACCGCAGTACATTGATCCGGCGATCGAGCAGCTGTTTCTCGAGTTTGAAGTCGGGAATGCCATAGCGGAGCAACCCGCCGATGCGGTCGCTCTTTTCGTACACCGTGACGTGATGGCCTGCACGGTTCAACTGTTGTGCAGCCGCAAGCCCGGCGGGGCCCGAGCCAATGACCGCTACTCTCTTGCCGGACCGCTGCGCCGGCCATTCCGGAGCGACCCATCCCTGCTCGAAGGCATGTTCAATGATCTTCAGTTCAATCGCCTTGATGGACACCGCCGGTTCATTGATCCCGAGCACGCAGGAGGTCTCGCAGGGAGCGGGACAGAGATGTCCGGTGAATTCCGGGAAGTTATTCGTTGCATGCAGTATGCGTGACGCATCCTGCCATCGTTCGCGATACACAAGGTCGTTCCAGTGGGGGATCACGTTGTTCAATGGACAGCCCTGATGACAGAAGGGCACCCCACAATCCATACATCGTGCCGCTTGTGTAGCGACGTTCTGCTCCGGAAACGTCTGATAGACGGCATGCCAATCGTTCACCCGTTCTTCCACGGGTCGCCGGGAAGGAGTTTCCCGGCGATAGTCCAAAAATCCGGTGGGCTTACCCAACAGGTACCTCCTGAGCGCTGATGGAAGATTCTTGTTGCACCGGCGCGGCTGAAGCAAGCACGCGCTTGTAGTCATGCGGAAACACCTTGACGAATTTCGGGAAGTACTCCTCATGGCGTGCAAGAATCGCCGTTCCGCGGGGACTCCCAGTCAATTCCACATGTCTGCCGATGAGGCGACGCACGACCTCCCGATCCCCGGCATCGAGAGGATCCAGATCGACCATATCACGATTGCAGAGAGACGCGGCAAAATCACCTGTCTCATCGAGCACGTAGGCGAGACCACCGGACATTCCTGCAGCGAAATTCCTTCCGGTTTTGCCCAGCACAACAACAATGCCGTTCGTCATGTACTCGCAACCGTGGTCTCCCACAGAGTCCACGACTGCACTGGCTCCGGAATTGCGCACGGCGAATCGTTCACCCGCCTTCCCGCTCACATATGCTTCTCCGCTTGTTGCACCGTAGAGCACGACGTTGCCGACCACGGTTCCTTGTTCGGGCGGAAAAATAGAGTCTCTCGGAGGAAAAACGGCGAGTTTCCCGCCCGAAAGACCTTTGCCGACATAGTCGTTCGCATCCCCTTCCAGCACAAGGGTCACTCCCTTTGCAAGAAACGCACCGAAGCTTTGCCCGGCTGAACCTGTGCACGAAACAGTAATCGTGTCATCCGGCAGACCTTTTGAACCATATTTGCGGGCCACCTCCCCGCTGAGCATCGCGCCAATGGCCCTGTGGACGTTGCGGACAGGAAGAACGAGAGTTACGGGGGTTGCATGTTCAAGCGCCGCTCGCGAGCGTTCGATCAACACATGATCGAGTGCATCATGGAGACCGTGATCCTGTGAGATCTGACAACGACGACCGAACCGGAGGGGCACTGCAGGATTATGAAGCACAGAGGAGAGGTCTACATGTTTTGCCTTCCAATGTTCGACGTCCTTGCGCACCTGGAGCATGTCGACTCTTCCGGTCATCTCGTCCATCGTTCTGAAGCCCAACTGTGCCATGATCTCACGGACTTCTTCGGCGATGAAGAAAAAGAAGTTTACCACGTGTTCCGGGGCGCCGGCGAACTTTGCCCGCAGCACGGGATTCTGAGTCGCTATGCCGACAGGACAGGTGTTGAGATGGCATTTGCGCATCATGACACATCCCATGGCGATCAGCGGTGTTGTGGCGAAACCGAATTCTTCCGCTCCGAGCAAAGCGGCAATTGCCACATCGCGCCCCGACTGAAGCTTCCCGTCCGTCTGGAGGCGCACCCGGCTGCGCAAATCATTCAGCACAAGCACCTGTTGTGTTTCGGCCAGGCCGATTTCCCATGGAATGCCGGCGTGTTTCATGGAGGAGAGCGGTGCGGCACCGGTTCCCCCTGAATCTCCACTGATGAGTATCGCATCTGCATGCGCTTTCGCAACGCCCGCCGCAATTGTTCCCACGCCGTATTCTGCAACGAGCTTCACCGAAATGCGCGCGAGCGGATTGACACTCTTGAGGTCATAGATCAGTTGGGCCAGATCTTCGATCGAGTAGATATCGTGATGCGGCGGCGGTGAGATGAGCCCTACACCCGCAATCGCGTGCCGTGTTTTGGCGACGAAGAAATCGACCTTGTGGCCGGGGAGTTGTCCGCCTTCGCCCGGCTTAGCCCCCTGAGCGATCTTAATCTGGATTTCGTCGGCGTTGACGAGATAATGCGCAGAGACGCCGAATCTTCCCGACGCGACCTGCTTAATCGCGCTTCGCCGGAGATCTCCGCCCGGATCCCGTGTGAAGCGGTCTTCATTTTCACCACCTTCGCCGGTATTGGATTTACCGCCGATGCGATTCATTGCGATGGCAAGCGTCTCGTGTGCTTCTTTGCTGATGGAACCGTACGACATAGCTCCGGTGACGAAACGAGTGACGATGTTCCGCGCAGGTTCGACCTCTTCGAGCGGAACGCTCCTGGTGCCTTTCTTGAACTCCATCAAACCCCGGATATTGACCAGTCCCCTGCTCTGGTCGTTCACCAGCCGCGTGAATTCTTTGAAGCTCGCCGCATCTGACTGACGGACGGCCTGTTGCAGCCGCGGTATGGTCATGGGGTCGATCTGGTGACGTTCACCGTTCACCCGGAATTGATAGTTTCCTCCAAGGTCGAGGTCTGGCGTGTAGTGCAGAACCCGATGGTAGGCGTATTGGTGTTTCATCCTTGCTTCCCGGGCAAGAACATCCAGCCCAACACCACCGATGTGCGACGACGTACCTGTAAAGTACTTCTGTACCACCTCGTCGCTTAATCCAAGAGCTTCGAAGACCTGCGCACCACGATAGCTCTGTAACGTGGAGATGCCCATTTTCGACATTGTCTTGAGCAATCCTTTACGGAGGGCCTTCTTGTAGTTCTGCAACGCCTTGTCAAACGTAGTCCCGTTGGGCAGAAGCCCCTTTACCGAAAGATCTTCAAGGGTCTCAATCACGAGGTACGGATTCACCGCGCTCGCGCCGTATCCAATCAACAAACAAAAATGGTGGACCTCACGGGGTTCACCGGACTCTACCACAAGCGCAACCTGGGTGCGTGTCTTTTCGCGCACGAGATGGTTGTGCACAGCTGTTAAAGCGAGCAGGCTCGGAATGGGTGCGTATTCTTCGTCCACACCGCGGTCGGAAAGAATGATGATGGTATAGCCGGATTGAATTGCCAGCGACGCGCGGCGGCAGAGACCATCCAGCGCGCGCTCGAGTTCCTTTGCGCCACCCTCCACCCGGAAGAGCATGGGAAGCATCGTCGCAAGAAAATCCCCCTGTGACACCCGCCGCATCTTTTCGAGATCGCGGTTCGTAAGTATCGGGTCATCAAGCTTCAGGGTATGGCAATTCTGCGGTGTCTCGTCGAGGATGTTGCGCTCCGTCCCGATATAGCTCGTGAGCGACATCACCAGCGCTTCGCGGAGCGAATCGATGGGCGGATTCGTCACCTGTGCGAAAAGCTGCCGGAAGTAGTTGAACAAGCTTTGGGGTTTGTCCGAAAGACATGCAGGCGGCGTGTCGGTGCCCATGGAGCCCACCGGTTCTTCACCCGTTGTGGCCATCGGGCCGACGATCATGCGAAGATCTTCATCGGTATAGCCGAATGTTCGCTGGCGCTGTATGATATCCTGCGGACTGAAGCCAAATGCGCGTGGCGGTTCCGGCAGATCGTCGAGGTGAATCTGATTCTCCAGAATCCATTGCCCGTACGGTTGACGGAAGGCAAGTCGTGCCTTCAGTTCTTCATCGGGCACAATTCTCTGCTCTGTCAGGTCTGCGAACAACATCTTCCCTGGTTCGAGACATCCTTTAAGCATCACATCGGCGGGCTCGACGGGCAGGACGCCGATCTCGGATGCCATGATCAGCAGATTTTGCTTTGTCACAAGGTAGCGGGCCGGCCGGAGACCGTTCCTGTCCAATGTCGCACCAATGCAGCGGCCATCAGTGAATGCCACTGCGGCTGGTCCGTCCCACGGTTCCATCAACGAAGCATGATACTCATAGAACGCGCGTTTCCCGGCATTCATCGTGGCATCCGCGTCCCAGGCCTCCGGGATGAGCATCGCCAAGACGTGCGGCAACGAGCGCCCGCCAAGTGAGAGCAATTCTACGGCATTGTCGAGCGCCGCGGAATCACTGCCACCCGGTTGGATGATGGGAAAGATGCGATCGATCTCGTCGCCGAATGCCGGCGACCTGAGTACCGACTGGCGGGCGTGCATCCAGTTCACATTGCCNNGGTGTTGATTTCGCCATTGTGGCATATGTAACGGAACGGATGGGCAAGCTGCCAGCTGGGAAAGGTGTTCGTTGAAAAGCGCTGGTGGACGAGACACAGGGCGCTCGCAGCCGCCGGATCAGAAAGATCCGCATAGAAGCGCGAAATCTGCGGAGCGAGCAGCAGGCCTTTATACACGATTGTCCACGAAGACATCGAGGGAACATAAAAGAACTGCTTGTCGCGGATGTCCGATGCCGCTATCTCCGCTTCAGCGCGTTTCCGGATGACATAGAGCTTCCTGTCGAGTTCATCACGGTTCATGCCCTCTGCCGTGCGCACAAAGAACTGTTCGATGTATGGTTGCGATGCACGTGCGGTGCGACCGATGGCGTCGGAGTCAATTGGTGNNGGTGTGTCGCGCCACCCGAGAACACTGAGCCCCTCCTCCTGCACGATTCGGTCGAGAATGCCCTGACACTGAAACCGTGGTTGGGGTTCAACAGGAAGGAACACCATGCCTACGCCATATTCCCCTTCGTTCGGCAATGTGAAACCGAGGCGTTCACATTCGCGAGCGAAGAAGCGGTGCGGAATCTGAATGGTCACTCCGGCGCCGTCGCCGGTGTCGGGATCACAACCGCAGGCACCGCGGTGGGTGAGGTTCACCAAAACCTCAATGCCCTTCGTAATGATCTCGTGAGACTTCTCCCCGCTGAGGTTCACAACAAAGCCGATGCCACAGGCATCATGCTCCGTACGAGGATCATACAGAGGGAAGTCGCCAAACACCGTGTCGTTGTGCATATTTCGACCTTCCGGACAATATCAACACTCCTCTGTCCGAGGCGAACTCTGCTTGACCTTGTTACTTCGTGGAAACTGTTGCTTGTGGTGTGGGCGTCGCTAGCCTCGGTCGTTCATCAGCTGATCGTAATCAGCGGGAGAACGGGAATGAGGCCAATAATCGTAGTGATAATGAGGATGAGAGCAACAGCAAGCGCCAATCCGGACGCATCGGAGACGGCGTCGATCTGGATTTCATGAGCGCTATGTTTGCTGTTGTGCACGGCTGTTGAGATGATTAGATGCTATCAATATACTGAATAAAGTGCTCTTGTCAAGAGGGAGGCTGGAGTTTTTTGCTCCGGGATGACCACGTTGTCATTCTAACAACGTCATACATTCTGTCGACCACCGAGAACTGGACATCGCCGCCGCGGGGGGTCGCATTCACAATGCAGAACAGATAGTACCGATGGTAGTTACAGTCTTTCTTTCCATTTGTTCAATGCGAGCACGAGTTCGCCGGAGATATCTGGAAATCGCATCGAGAAGGCGACTTTTCCATTGCGCATGAGACGAAAGTCCGGCATCGATTGCACCTTTTGAAACCATCGCGGCATCCTTTCCATTGTATGAAGACGAACAACGATCACCTCGGTAAGAGATTGAGCACTCACGAAGAGACGAACGGAAATGGACACTGCACAGAAAGAAAAATAGAGGTTACTTGATGATCACAAGCCTTTTCGTGTCAACAAACCCACCGGCTCCGCTTCTGGAGTCACGCCCTATGGCGGAGTCCAGAGGGCGGACCTGCATTTGATATATGTATGTGCCACTTGCCACACCGGCTGCATCAAAGGTCACTTCATGGGGTCCCGCAAGAGCAGTTGCGTTGATGAGCGTCGCCACTGTGCGCCCAAGCATATCATAAACGGTGAGGCGGACAAATGACGTCGCTGGCAGCTCGAATCGGATGGTCGTGACTGGATTGAAGGGATTGGGGAAATTCTGGTGCATCGCGAAGGTCGCAGGAACCTGCGCATCGCCTGCGGATGTAACACCGTTGAGAGATATCCGAATCGGCTCATGGTACGTCGAGGATCCGTCAAGATCAATCTGCCGGAGACGGTAGTACCAGACTCCTGATACTGCACTGCTGTCTGTGAATGTGTACTCATGAGGCTGTATGGTTGTGCCGTGCCCGGCGATAAAACTGCCGGGAATCAGGCCAAACACATTTGGCTCACGCGGCGCTCGCTCGACTTCAAAACCATAGTTGGAAATCTCTCCAAGAGTCCGCCAGGAGAGCCTCACTTGATTCTTGCTCAGTACCAATCCCGTAAACTGAGTGAGTTGCACAGGAAGAGGAGTCGTGTGAATAACCTCGACATCGCCGAATGTGGCATCGACATAGTGCGCCAACAGAAGCACCGAGCCTCGGTGTGCGCGCCTTGTCTGGTCGAGATATGTGAGGTCCCACACCAATGGTTCCGATTCGCCTTGTGGCCACACCCGTAGAGCATAGAAGTCACCCTGCAACTGGCTCTCCACGCGCATCTTGAAGAACGTGGTCTGTCCAAAGGGTATCTTCTTCCCGCTTCCATCAACAACAGTTTGCCAAATCTCCAACCGTTCCCCACCGTCGGACGGGGCATTGAAAGCATACATTCCCAGAGCTCCAGACGGATTCCACCCGCTTTTCGGTTGCCACCCGGACACCGGGTCATCCGTGTGACCCAACCATCGCACGAAAACACCAACGACCGGTCGACCGCTCGTCGGATTGTATCCATCCGCGTTCATGCTGTGAATGGTGATGGGGACTGCGACTTCGAAGTCTGTCCACGTCGTATCGCCGATGGCGACGAGACGATCATAGCCAATATCAATGTTTCTCACTCCGCTCCCATCGCGCACCCACTGGCCGTCGACCACCTGCGCGGCGCTAATAATATCCGGAGAAGCGTTCCACACCACAGTCGTGGGAATTGGCCACTGTGCATTTGCGTAGTACCTGACAACCACCGTATCCTTTTGGGTGTTTGCATGGGTGTCCGTCGCAGTGACCACCACGAAGTTGGAATCTGGAAGCGGGAGAAGTTGTGGCCACGAAAGATCGATATTGAAATCGCCGACGTTGAAGAGCCGACGCGTATCAGGTCCGATATTGAGCGTCTTCGACGAACCCCCGTTCAAAGAGTAGGTGAGGGAACTGACACCGCTGGGGTTGTGTACGTTGCCGAGGACATTCGCCCACCGTTGGGGTATCCCCATACTGCGGAACGTTTGTCGTTTTCCATAGAAAAACGTCAGGGTCGTTTGTGCCTCTGTGGAAGAAGTAGGAGCACCCTTCAGGCCAGTGGCGTTGACACTGGGGCCTTGCACGGACTGTTGCTGTGCAAATCCCCCCGGGGACAATAGCAGAACACCCACAGCTATTGCGGAAACCGCGAATGCGTTCCTTCGGTTCATGACCCCTCCGCTCCTTTTCCGCTCGACAAATACTGTGACGTGTCCGACTTTTGTACTAGAATTAGGAAAATCGACACCTTCTTTGCAAGTCGAATCAGAACGGCGACCGAACTACCGCGGTCTACATTTTGTCTTTCAGATGCTGTTTGATTTTCTCCGCCGCATCTTGAATGACCTTGGACACGCTCTCCAAATCTTCGGCTATTTGCGGACCGATTGTGCCCTTGATATGGTTCTTCTCGAGTTCAAGAATATAGAGTGCAACTTTCCGGCGATCTTCTGTTGACAGGTTTTTTATCGCCGCTGTTATTTCTTCAATTCCCATTGCCGTTCCCTTCCATTGTTTTTGATACTTCTCGCAAACGATTGCGTTCCACTTCTTGCCCCTGAAATTGTTTGGCCATTCGCCAATCGAGGCTGGTCTTTACGGTGCCGAAGAACTCAATGGGCAATGGCATGCATTTCTCCATGCGGGAGAGATAGGTCCTGCTGTAATAGGCATGGTGCCGGGCAATCGACTCCAATACAAGCACCAGACAGCTTCCGGCAATCAGAGCACACGGGGAGAACGGACTTGTTGGAGCACAATTGTCCATCACGGCACGGCACCAATGCATGAAACTGAACAATCGGTTCGTCGGAGTATCGAGGCGCCCGCTCCCGAGAGCCCGGGTGAATGCGGTGGAGTGCCGGAAGGCACGGTCTTCATCTACATCCTGCAGGTCATCGACAAGCTGCAGCATCACACCATAGGCAAACATGACCTCTGCCATCCCCGGCGCGAGCGTCCCGGAGACGAGATAGCCATCCGCGAGAACCGAGGTTCCCCCTTTTTCGATCGTGATCGCAAGGAGGCTTGCCTCGTCCTTCGTTTGCTGTGCGCGATGTAACTGCAGACTTCGCGACTGTGCATCATGGATCGCCAGTAGACTGCGATGCACCTCCGGATATGCAGATCGTGGATACTGCCGTTCGATCATCCCGATGAGGCGACTGACAGCTCCTTCGTGCACACCAACTGTTCCGCAGTTCTGTCCCTGCAGTCTGAGGGACAACCATTGCATGTAGGCGTCTTTCGCTTTCTCCCATGAACCATCACCATCCAACCGGTTGTCAGTATATGGATAGAGCATACTGTAGGCAAAAGACGACTCGGTCATGGAAATCGGGCAGCCGAAGTAGGATTGAATACTGTTGAAGACCCACTGATTGCGAAGGGCTTGAACGGCATCATTCTCAGAGATCGCCGGATCGAACCCTTTTGCGGCCCGCACAAAGGCTTTAGCCACCTCCTCACATTCATCCATGAAAACACTCAGTGCCGGATCTTCGCGCTGGAGCAGCAGCCTTACCACTGAGGCTCGGACCTGCTTGCGGAGCAATGCCTGCCCTCCCTCCACAGGCAGCTTTCCCCGTGTGCGGAATCTGCGTGCATGTTCCAGAAGCTGCTCTGTCTCTTTCTGGTTCTCACGCTGCTGATGTGGCGTGTACTCCGGCAGTCCACGAGGGAATTCCGCCGATCCCTCCATCCATCCGGCCAGATATCTGCCTGTCATCTCTGGTATCGCAGGAAACATGGTTCCGCACGCAATGGAGGAATGAAAAACCATATGGGTCTAAGTAGATACGACGAGTGGAGGCAGAAAGATACAGGCACCCCTCTTGCATTTTGGGGGGCGAGGGTCTCCTTCACCGCACCCGTTCAGAATGAATCATGTACTTCATCAACAATTGCGGATCGACCGTGATGCCAAGTCCTGGTCCGGGTGGCACATCGATGAAGCCGTGACGGTCAAGCACCACCGGCTGCTCGACGATATCCTCTGTGAAGTAGTTAAGCGTTTCAGAGGTGTCTCCCGGAAGTGAAAATCCATCGGCTGTCTGAAGATGGATGTTCACGGCGCGCCCGATCCCTGTCTCATCCATGCCGCCTGACCAGACTCCGATACCATGCTCCATGGCATAGCGGGCAATGCGTATGGATTCCAGCAGTCCGCCAACCCTCCCCTGTTTGATATTGATAACCCGGCATGCATCAAGCGCGATCGCAGTGGTAACATCATCAAACGTATGCAGGGATTCGTCCAGGCAGAGTGGAGTACGCAACCGATCTTGAAGAAGCGCATGTTGATAGATATCGCTGTACGAGAGTGGTTGTTCGATCATCGTCAGCGCGAATGCATCCAGTTTCTGCAAATGCGCGGCGTCATCGAGCGTGTAATCCCCGTTTGCATCCACCATCAGCTGCAGATCCGGAAAGCGTTCACGCACGGCCCTCACCCACTCGACATCCTTCCCCTTCATAATCTTCATTTTCACACGGTGGTACTTCTTCGCCACAGCGGATTCCACCGCGTCGAGAAGTTCAGTCTGTGTGTCCCTCAGGCCGATGCTGATGCCCGACATGATCTTCTTCGCCGGCCAGCCAAGCAATGCGTGGAGCGCAACCCCGCGTTGCAGCGCAAACCACACAAGCAGGGCATTCTCCACCGTCGCCTTGGCCATCTCGTGCCCGCGCACGTGGCGGAACTTTTGCATCACTTCGCCTATCGTGGCCCCCGGCTCGATCAGCGGCAGCAAGAAGTCTCTCATGATGTGGCGGACGGTGCTGGTTGTTTCAGAGAGATAAAATGGGTCGGGATCTGCAACGCATTCGCTCCACGCGACATACCCGCCGCTTTCCAATCGCAGCAAAAGGGCCTCCTTGTGCGTCCAGGTCTGGACACTTGTGCCAAAAGGATGCACGAACGGAAGCTTCACCGTGACGAAGTCTATACGCTCAAGGAGCGGTATGTTGTGTTGTTCAAGGGGCGTCTGTGAGGGTTCGGGCATGGCAGCTGCTCCTCTGTGGGGCGACGGTGAATGTGGCCTAGTGACTACGGAAGATACGGACGGCATTACTGAGGAGCAAGGAGATGGCTTGCACCTCGGTGTCCATCGTCGTACATTATTTTTGCTCCTATTCTTCCGGACCTCCGTAGATACAGGAGGAATGGCCATGTCCTCTCCAATCTCACGACGGTGAGATTCTTACGACTCCATTAACCGCCGCACGCATCGTCGGCGTGAGAGGTATCAATGCTTCGGATAGTATGCATGCTATCCCGCAGGGGTGATTGCATTCGAATCTGGTGGCTCGTCCTGAGCCTCGCCATGGTGGCCCCTTCGCTTGCCGCCCAGGACACGACCAGCTATGTCATCACTGCAAGCGATGGTGTCCAGCTCGAGGCGACCCTGGCGCTTCCGAACAGCGGTGCCCCGGCTAACGGCTTCCCTGCCGTTGTCGTGATACACGGGTACGGCGGCAATAAAGACGAGATGGTGTTTTTCAGCAACTATCTTACCGCGCTTGGTTACGGGAGCCTGACGTACAGTGTGCGCGGACAGGGAAAATCCGGCGGTCTTTCGACAATTATGGGCCCGCGTGAGGCCCAGGATCTGCTTGAGGTGATTCGCTTTCTTCGGAATCTGCCAGACATTGACCCCAATAACCTTGCCGTGGCGGGCGGATCGCAGGGAGGAATCCATGCCTGGATTGCGGCGACACACAACATGCCGGGTGTCAAGGTGATTGCCTCTCTCGTAGGACCGCCATCTTTCTCACTCGATCTTTTTCCGAATGAATGCATCAAGCAGCAACTCTACTTTGAATTGAATCTTGGTGCTGTCCGGTACGGTCCTGTCAGGGACCGTGTACGTGATTTCGTTGTGAGCGATCAGTACGATAGCCTGCTTGCCTTCGGCACATCGCGCGATCTGGAACAGCTGCTGGATAGCGTGCGCATTCCGGTCATGCAGAGTGCGAGCTGGGCGGATATTCTCTTTCCCGTCAACGGTGCAATTCGAACTGTCGATCAGCTGACTTCGCGCGGCATTCCTGTGTGGTCCTACTTCGGAACGAACGGGCATGCTGAACCGCCATATGTACATGTGGGCGAGTTTCTTTATGAATTGGGCCTCCTGGCATCATGGTTCGACCGGTGGTTAAAGGGTGTGCCGCTTGATCATTCCAACGTCCCCTTCATCGTCTACGCCGATGACAGGCCGGCATGGCCACACCATGAGTCCATTGGCTGGCCGCCCCAACCTCACGGAACTCTGCGCCTTTACCTTTCCGGAACGAGACTGCAAACCACATATCCGTCGCAGCCGCAGGAGCTGCCGTTTACGCTTGCCTATGATTCAACGTACACCCCGGCACAGGGCTGGACCGATGCCTACCTTGGGGCGGGTTTCACGCACGCTTTTCGCTCATCACCTGCACGCGCCTTTTCCGACATCCTCGCGGATACGCTTGAGATCACCGGGATTCCACGTGCGGTTCTGCAGCTTCAGTCCGGCGCGGCGCGATTTCAATCCCATCTGCGCATTTTTGACATCACGGCAGCCGACACCGGGCTTGTCTGGTCACTCATCACCCGTGGGGCAAATGGGGTGCGCAACAATATTCCGGGCACATCCCTGCAACGCGAGTTCGATTGTCAGGCACTCTCCCACGTCATTCCCCCGGGACACCGCATCGGTGTCGAGGTTACATCACTCGACATTGACGATGCGTCGAGAGCACAAATCATACCGTACTTCACCAGTTCCGCTTCCGCTCTGAAGTCTTCTCCAACCACTCCCTCGTATGTGGATCTCCCGCTGGTTGGCGGAGTCCGGTTCGTCGCTGTTGCCCCGGCAGCATCGGCGGAGCCTTCGGAAATGATCCTTCATCAGAATTACCCCAACCCCTTCAATCCCTCCACAACCATCAGGTTCTCCCTTTCCTCCACACAGAATGTGCGTCTTGAAGTGATCAACATCCTCGGCCAGAGTGTCGCGGTGATCGTTGACGGAGTCCTGACACCGGGCAACTATGTGGCTCACTTTGATGGTACAAGATGCGCAAGCGGCATGTACGTCTGCCGGCTCACCAATAGCGCAAGCTCGGCAGAGAGGAAGATGGTGTTGATGCGGTAAGGCAATCACGGTTTTCAACACTAGTACAGAATGCGACCACCGTGGGCTTGACATTGTATAGAACTATTTCTATATTTATCGAAATAGTTCTACAGGAGAGATCATGCCACAGCTGGAACACTTCGACCATTACGTACGCTTCTTCAAAGTACTCGGAGAGCCCCAACGCCTCAAGATCGTGGGATTGCTCGCACAATCCCCCCACACGGTGGAACAGATCGCCAAGACCCTGAAGATCGGCGTCTCCACGGTGTCGCACCACCTTTCACGATTGTCGGATGCCGGGCTCGTCTCGGCAAAAGCGGAAAGCTACTACAGCATCTACCGGCTCAACTCTGAAGCGCTACGGGATATGGCCAGGACACTCCTCCGGCAAACAGAAAAGCCCACCGTGGCCGGGGCGGAGAATCCCGACGCGTTCGAGCGAAAGGTGCTTGCGACGTTTACTGAATCCGATGGGCGCATTAAAGCCTTTCCGACCCAGGAAAAGAAATATCTTGTGCTGGTCCGCCACGTGCTTACAGCCTTCGAGCCTGGCGTTCACTATACTGAAAAGCGGTTGAATCAGATTCTGGCAAACTACAATGAAGACACCGCACGGTTGCGCAGGTCCCTGGTGGAATACCACTACATGGCGAGGGAAGGCGGTGGAGGGAAATACTGGCGAATCGATACCCCCGCCAGTGCCGATACATCAGGAGCGGATTAGGTAGAGAGCGGTGATATCGTCGTTTTGCGGCGCCTCTCCGGTGAAGCTCCGGATATCGCTGATCAGGCCGGTGAGGAACTGTCGTGCAGTCAGATCTCTATGACGCAGGAGATACTCTTTCAGGGGTGCGTGTGATTCATACAGCCGCATTTTCTCATCGGCGGCTTCAGGGATCCCGTCGGTGTACAAGAGCACCCCTTCTCCGGCACCGATGACCGTCACCTCGCTCTGGTACGGAAAATCGCGTTCCAGCATTCCAAGGGCAATCCCACCGGCGTTCAACTCCTGCACGCTGCCGTCGGCTCTCATACAATAGACCGGATTGTGGCCGGCGTTCACCGACTCGATGGTCCCTGTCTCAGGCGAGAGAATCGCAATAAACCCCGTGATGAATTTGTCGTCTGTTGATGCGTTGTAGATGACCTGGTTCAGTCGGCGTACAAGGTCCACGATAGGCATTCCGCTTTCAAGGTACGCCCCGAGATACGCATGCAGGCTGCTCACCAGGAGGGCGGCAGGGATTCCCTTTCCGGCCACATCGGCCATCACCAGGGCACACCGCCCGTCAGCGAGGGGGATGCAATCGTAGTAGTCCCCGCCCACGGACTTTGAGGGAATATTGATTCCCGCAATGTCGTAACCCGGTATTTCGGGGAGAGACACCGGCAGGATTTTCTCCTGGATGGATGCCGCCACCAGCAGGTCTTGCTCCATGCGTTGCTTTTCAAGCGCCTGCCTATGCAAGTATCGGTTCTCCAGCGATGCCTGAACATGTCGGGCGAGCGCGTCGAGGAGAAGATGGTCGATCGCTTCAAACTGAACGACACCCTCTCTGCTTTCTTTGTCGAACAATTCAAAAAGATACGTTTCCCCCTCAAACTCGAAATCTGTTTCAATGCGGCTTCGGGTCACGGAGCTCGGCACAATCTCGGCCCCTTCAGGAAAACGAGTCTCTTCCCTGACAGCTGCTCCTCGCATCACTCTGACCCGACCGGCAGAGGCATTCGTAAGCGCTGCGGCCCGTTCCAGCGCGAGACGTTGTGGAAATCCCCCCTGTCCCAGCTTGCTTACTTCAATACCGGTGTCGATAAGCCTGTTGAGTTGCAGTACCCGCTGGTTCAATGAAAACACCAAGTCCTTCACCCTTTTGCGCGTGAGCAACTCCTGGTAGGAGGTGTCGAAGAAATACGCCAGCAGCCGGAGAGAGGCGGGATCAAGCGGCGCATCATCGGCCGCAGAGGGGTCACGAAGACACAATAGTCTGAATCCGGCCCCGTCAACGAGCTGATGGGTAACCATAGTTCCCGCAGGAAACTCCCTGACCACGCACTCTGTCACCTCCCCGTCAATGTCCGACGGAAGAATGCGATCCAGTTCGGGCATTCTCCCGTTGACGAGCGGCTGCCACCACACCGATCCGTCGGGGCGCAGGAAGAGATGGACGTCGATTGACGGGAACATTTCCCGTACGATCAGCGCGAATTGCGCACCCAGATCCTTCAGCGTAAGTACCCGCGTGAGCCTACGCGACGCCTTCTGCAGCAGGTCAATATGCATACAGAGCCGGTCGCGCGATATCTCCTGCACCTGCATCATTCCTTTCCTTTCTCAAGACCATTGCGCATAAGCGCCGAATGGCAACTACGTGCTTATTGGACAAAGATTCCCGTATATCGAACACTTCCAACCCCGTAAATGTTCCGGACCGACTCTCCGCGCATACCCCCCTTCACTGTCCGGCACGGATCGCGGCGGCACGGTCCATGATTGCTTCCCGTGACTCTCCCGCTGCGGCGTACATGGCGAAAATATTCTCAAGCGGTGTTTCCGGCGGAACGGAATGCGAAGCAGCAAGAATGTAGCCTCCGCCGTCTGTAGTCATCTCCTCGATGAGTGTCCGTGTTTCCCGGAATACCTCGTCCGTCGTCCCGCGTGGAAGCAGTTCCTGCGTATCCACTCCACCCATAAATGCCAGATTCCTTCCGAATTCTTTCTTCAGGCTGGACGGTTCCATTCCAGGGCAATTGCACTGGATCGGGTTGAGCACATCAAGCCCGATCTCGATCAGATCGGGAATG
>PMMO01000051.1 GCA_003162215.1 Ignavibacteriota bacterium | reverse complement strand
CGCCGCCGCCGCCTACGCCGACGACACGGATCTTTGCTCCACGATCGAATCCATTATCCAGTTCGATCACAGGTTGTTCCTCCTTTGGGTTAGGGGTGACACACAATGATTACAGGGCATCAAAGAACTCGCGCACTTTGCGCGCAATGTTGCCCAGGGTATTCTGTTTCCTGGTGCGCGTCGATCCGGTTGAGGCTGCGGACGGACGATGTTTCAAACCATGGTAGATCAAGCCTACTGCTGTAGCATAGGCAGGGTTCTCAATTTCGCGGACGAGACCGCCTGAGAAGCCGCTGGGGATACCGATCTTCACGGGCATGCCCAATACCATATGTGCGAGTTCGCCCGTCCCTTTGATGAGTGCACCACCGCCGGTCAGCACAACCCCCCCCGCCAGATGTTTGCTATAGCCGGATCGCTTGATCTCGAGCGCCGCAATTTCCAGAATCTCCTCCATCCGGGGTTGGATAATCTGCGCGAGCACGCGCTTGTCAATGTGTATGGGGTCACGTCCGCCGACACCGGGAAGCACGATGGGCTCGTTGTCAACGACGGCAGGCACATAGGCGCAACCGTGGTCTTTCTTTATGCGCTCGGCCTGATCCGTAAGAATTCCCAGTCCCTTGCGTATGTCATCGGTTACTTTCTTCCCTGCGATGCCGATCACTGCCGTATGACGAATCGTTCGTTCCTCGAACACTGCCAGGTCGGTTGTACCGCCACCGATGTCCAGGAGAGCGATCCCGACCTCTTTTTCTTCATCATCCAGCACGGCGTAGCTCGACGCCAGGGGTTCGAGCACCATGTCGCTGATTTCGAGACCAGCGCGCTGCACGCATTTGTAAATATTCTGTGAAGCACTGACCAGCCCGGTGATGATATGCACATTGGCTTCCATCCGGACACCCGCCATGCCGAGGGGATCGTACACACCATCCTGCCCGTCGATGATAAACTCCTGGGGAATGACGTGAATGATCTTCCGATCCGACGGTAGAGCCACACGCTTTGTGTCTTCGATCAGGCGGTCGATGTCGGCATTTGTCACTTCGTGCTCCGGACCGCTGATCCCGATCACGCCCCGGCTCTGAAAACTCTGGATATGGTCACCGGCAATACCGACAATGACAGAACGTATGGCGACGCCCGAGGATGCTTGTGCCTCGCTGATAGCGGTGCTGATGGCGGCGGTTGTACGGTCGATATGCGTCACCACGCCACGGGTCATCCCTTCGGAAACCGCCCGGCCAACACCAAGGATGTTAATGCGACCGTGTTCGTCTGTGCCGGCAACGACCGCACACACCTTTGTGGTGCCGATATCGAGGCCTACAATAATGTTGTCCATAGAGTGTCCTTCCGGTGACATCGGTCAGTTCGTCATCTGTTCGTCATTTGTCATCCAGCGTACTACCACCTGATCTGCAAATCGGAGATCTACCGACGTGAGGTTCTGGGCACCGCGGCTGGTAACGACGGCTGTCCAGAATGCATCGAACTTTTCGAGCTTCGTGGTGATGTCTCCACGTCCCACCACCACCGGTACTCCGCCATCCGCCGTGTACAGCAGGAGATCTCCCGAGGGTTCGATATGCACTTCAGAAATGCGACGGTACAATGCATCATCCAGTTGTTGGGCGGCCATCACGAGGAGTATCGCCTCACGAATCGCCGGATGCGAAAGCTGTTTACCGATTTCGCATGATTGTACCTCGGCTGCCCCGGTAATGACGGGAAGATCAAATGCACTTTCCGAGCGAATCACCGGCATCAGCATGCCGTCAGCGTCTACATAGAACATCCGGCCTGCAACGATCACCGCTTGCGGCACACGCTCTTCGACCTGGATAAGGATACAATCCGGAGGATCCCGATGGACTGCAACGTCTTTCACAAACGGGTTTTGCCGCAGGCGATCACGCACTTCGGAAAGCTTCACGTCATACAAATGCTTCTCCATGGGCACAGCAGCCAGGTGGAAGATGTCCTCGGACGGAACGATCCGGATACCCTCAATACGCACTCCGCGCACGGGGAGATCCCTCATCCATATGCGGGCGCCGACCGCAACACCGATGGTCGCCACAGCCAGCAGGATCAGCACCAGGAACTCCGGGCCGCGCCGTGGGGAACGTGAGACCGATGATGGTGTTCGTTGCTCGCTCACTGTGCCGCTTTCAGTTTGGCAATGAACGCTTCACCAAATCGCCAGATATCTCCGGCACCCATCGTAATGATGATGTCGCCGGGTTGTTTTATGCTCATCAGAAATGCCGGTATCTTGGTCTTATCCGCAATGTACTCGGCGCGTTTATGGCCGACTTCCTTTGCGGCATTGACAATCAGCTCTCCACTCACGCCCTGTATTGGTTCTTCACGAGCCGGGTACACATCTGTGACAATCAGAACATCGGCATTGAAGAACGACCGGCCGAACTCGTCATAGAAGTCGCGCGTCCGCGAATAGAGATGCGGTTGAAACACACAGACGACACGCCTGCGCCATCCCGCCTTGACACCGGCCAGCGTCGCCTTGATTTCCGTCGGGTGGTGAGCATAGTCGTCCACAACGGTGATATCCCCGATATCAGCTTTCACTTCCCAGCGCCGGAAGACTCCCGTGAATTTCTCGATCCCGGCCTTGACCTTCGCAAACGGCACCCCGAGTTCCAGACCCACCGTAATTGCGGCCAGAGCATTCTGGACGTTGTGCTTGCCGGGGATCTGCAGTTCCACCTCGCCCAGTTCCTGACCGTTTTGAAGCACAGTGAAGTGTGTCCGGTTTTCTTTGTGGGTGATTTCGACAGCCTGCAGATCCGCCTGACCATTCAGTCCGTAGGTGATGATCTTCTTCTTGATCTTCGGCATGATGTCCTGCAAGGCGGGCTCATCAAGACAGAGGACAACGAAGCCGTAGAATGGCACCTTGCTGGCGAACTGGATGAAGGCCGATTTGATATCCTCCAGATCGCGATAGCAGTCAAGGTGATCGGTCTCGAGCGTCGTCAACACCGCGATGGTCGGAGTGATCGACAGAAATGACCGGTCAAACTCATCTGCTTCGACCACAATAAACTCTCCCTTTCCCATCCGCGCGTTCGAACCCGCGAGTCCATGCAGTCGACCGCCGACAATCACGGTCGGGTCCACCCCGCCTTCCATAAGCACCAGGCTGATCATCGAGGTGGTCGTCGTCTTTCCGTGCGTGCCGGCAATGCCGATGCCGTATTTCAGGCGCATGACCTCTGCCAGCATTTCTGCGCGGCGAATGACGGGAATATTGCGTTGGTGTGCGAGAACGATTTCCGGATTATCCGGCGGAATAGCCGATGAATACACGAGAGCGTCGACGTCAGGTTCAACGTTGGAGGCCTGATGGCCGAGGTACACACGTGCGCCCAGTGCAGCAAGGCGTTCGGTGTTGTCGCTTCCTGCACGGTCCGATCCTGTCACCGTGAACCCCTCGTCGATAAGGATTTCCGCGATGCCGCTCATCCCGATGCCGCCAATACCCACGAAATGCAGTTTCTTGATGGATGTGAACATGCGTCTACCTTCGCTGTCGCTGTTCGTACTACCGGTCTGTAATCCGCGGCCGTCGCCACACGCGCCGTTTGCGCCGCGGGACCCGTGATGCGATGGATTGCATTTCCTGCACGAGTTCTTTTTCCCGCTCATAACGTCCGACGCGGATCCGGTAGGCGCGCCGTTTGTCGTTTAACTTGATAAGAATCACCTGGAATCGACCGCTTGTCTGCACGCCGGCCTCCCGGCCGATGTGCATCCATTCGATTTCCTGGACAGCAATCCGACGTTCATCCCAGTGATGCTTGAAAATGACCGCATCGTGGGTGATTATCAGACGGCGGTTGCGCGCCATGTTCAGCAGCAACGAGACAAACGACATCAGCACAAAAAAGCTGATGACATAGAGCAATGGATCGTTCAACACATACTTGAACTCGGCTTCGACGAAATTCCCCCGAATGCCGCCATAGACAATCAACGTGAGAAGATAGATGAGCGCTGATTGATAGTAGAAATCGAGTTTGTACTTGAATATTTTCTCTTCACCCGCCATGGCATTCTCACATCAACTTGACGATAGCATCCGCAATGATTCGTGCGGCGTTGGGCAGTGCAAGCGATCGGGCTGCAACACTCATCGCTGCCCGCCGTTCCGGATGCGCCAGGATCTCGCGGATTTCCGTCCCGAGCCTTTCTTTCACTTCAGCGTCGGGAATCAGCACCGCTGCACCGGCATCGGCAATTGTCCTCGCATTCAATGTCTGGTGATCTGCCGCTGCATGGGGATACGGTACGAGCACCGACGGCAACCCTGCGCAGAGAATCTCTGCCAGGGTCGATGCACCGGCCCGGCATACGACAAGATCCGCCGCCGCGTACGCCCAGGGCATATCTTCCAGAAATCCGTAGAGGTGCACACCCTCACCGGCACCCAATGCCGCAACCCGCCGTTGCACGCGTGCGAGCTCTGACGCGCCGGTCAGCCATACCACCTGCACGTCCGGGCGACCCAGCAAATCCGGCGATGCGAGCAGTGCATCGTTAATGGATGCTGCGCCCTGGCTTCCGCCGACGACAAGGATTGTCGTTCGTGAAGCAAGAAGTCCCAGTCGTCGCAGGCTCTCCGATCGCTCGACCGTTCCCACGGTGGCCCTGATCGGATTGCCGGAAAGATGCACGCCCAGCTCCCGTCCGAGAAACTTCCGCGTGGCTTCGAACGCAATGTGCACTTCGCGGACACGCCGTGCCAGCAGACGGGTGGTGACGCCGGGATAGCTGTTTTGCTCCTGCAACAATGTTGGAATGCCCAGAAGCGTCGCCACAAACACCGGCGGACCGCACACATACCCTCCGGTGCCGATCACTGCACCCGGCTTGAAGCGGAGCAGGACGACAAGCGATTGCAGCATCGACACAATCACCTTCACCGGAAACAGCAGTGTTTCGATCGCCAGGCGGCGTCTGAATCCGGCGATCCATATGGCATCAAACGCATAGCCATGCGCCGGAACGACCCGCGCTTCGATACGCCCACGTGTGCCAATGAACCTGATCTCAATATCCGGCTCCGCACGCTGCAATGCCTCCGCGATGGCCAGCGCCGGGAACACGTGCCCACCGGTTCCTCCACCTGCAAAAAGCACCCGCCGTGGCATGCTCAATAGACCTTTCCGACTGCCGGTGCGTGTTGCGGTTGCAGCGGCACAGTCCCATCCACACCGGCGGTCTGTCGCGGATGAAGATCGGTCTGAGCAGAAACATTCAACAGCACGCCGATCATCATGGAACTCACGAGCATCGATGATCCGCCGTAGCTGATGAAGGGCATCGGCAAACCCGTTGTCGGAAGAATGCCGAGCGTGACACCGGCATTCACGATGGCATACAGTGCGATGCTGCTGGTGATGCCGAGCGCCAGATACCGTCCGAAGTCGTCCCGCGCATGATTGGCGATTTTCATGCCGCGCAGGAGAATAACGAGAAACACCGCAAGGACGGCAACGGCCCCCAGCAATCCATATTCTTCGCCAACAATGGGGTACACAAAATCACCGTAGGGCTCCGGAAGAAACAGGTCGCGCTGCTTGCTGTTCCCCGGCCCAAGACCAAGCAAGCCGCCGTTCGCGAATCCGATCAGCCCCTGGAAGACCTGGTGATTGATTCTGGTCACGCCGGATTCATCGAACACACCGCGAACGAAGTCCAAAACCCGGTGCAGACGATACTCCGCACTGACCATATAGGCGAGCAGGGCGGGAATCAGTCCGCCCAGTGTCAGACCCAGATGGCTCAGCCTGGTGCCGCCGAGGAACAGCATGATGATACTCACGACAAAGATCATGGATCCCGTGCTGAATCCCGGCTGCACAAGCACAAGCACAGTGACAACGACGACCCAGATCATGAGCGGAAGATATCCCGTCTTGAAATCCCGCACGCGTTCTCCGCGCAACGACATGAGGAGCGCAAGATGGGTAATGAGTGCGAAGCGCGCAAATTCCGAAGGTTGAACGCCAAAACCGCCAATGCGAAGCCAGCGCGCTGCACCATTCACCTCGCCTCCTGTCAGACGCGTGGCGATAAGCATGAGCACAACGGCAATAAGAACGGGCTTAGAAATCTTCTTCAACCAGTGATAATCCACCTGCATTGCCACAAACATCACGAGAAATCCGGCAATCACTTTTGCTGCATGACTTTCCAGCAGTTTTCCGCTTTCACCCCACCGCTGTAATGCATAAGTGGAGCTGGCACTGTAGACGATACCCACACTCATCACCATAAGGAAGAGAGCGGCGATCAGGATGATCAGGTCAATATGGTTTTTCTGGACTTTGGAGGTCGACATGCTTATGCACCAGGAAGAGCACGAACAATCTCTTTGAATACCCTGCCGCGGTGTTCGTAATTATTGAACCAGTCAAAGGATGCGCATGCGGGCGAGAGCAGAACGATGTCGCCCCGCACCGCACGTGCGGTCGCAGCGTGGACCGCCTCATCCATCGATGCGGCATTCTCGACCGGCACGACTCCGGCAAACGACGACTGCACGTTGCCGGCCGATTCACCGATGGCAATGATTGCCTTCACATGTTTTCGTACGAGATCCTGGAGCCGGTTATAGTCGTTTCCTTTATCGCGCCCTCCCAGCAGCAGAATCAGCGGCGCATCAAAACTCTGGAGCGCATACCACACGGAATCGACGTTGGTTGCCTTCGAGTCGTTAATATAGGTGACACCGTTGATCGTCCGCACGATTTCCAGACGGTGTTCCACCCCTTTGAAATCGCGGAGCGTGGCACGCACTGATGCCGTCGACACCGCCATCACCAGCGCCGACAATGTCGCCGCCATCGTGTTGTACAGGTTATGTATGCCCCGGATGCTTATTTCGTCCGTGGCAATAACGCTTGTGTGACGACCGTGCACGCACGTCATCAGCTTTCCCTCCGCCACCCATGCCCCTTCTGTCACTGTCCGCCGGACGCTGAAGGGCAGGCGGTGCACACCGGCAGGCAGCCGTTCTTCCACGGTATGACGTGTCACTTCATCATCATCGTTGTAAATCACCGTATCGCCGGCACCCTGATAGGCAAACACACGGCTCTTGCTTGCCACATACTTTGAGAACTCATGATCGTATCGATCAAGATGATCCGGTGTAATGTTGAGCAGCACCGACACACGCGGGCGAAAGGTTGTGACGTGATCGAGTTGAAAGCTGCTCACTTCAAGTACTGCCGTGTGCTGTGGCGTCATTCCGCTCACCACGTCGGCAAATGCCGGATCGATGTTGCCTCCCACCACCACGGGTCTCCTTGCATCCTCGAACATCCTGCCGCACAGCGTCGTTGTCGTGGTCTTGCCGTTGGTGCCTGTGATCGCCACGATTGGACCGGGGCAAAACCAGCTCGAGACTTCAAGTTCACTTACCATTGCGAGACCACGGCGCATTGCCTCTTGCACTATCGGAACTGTATCCGGCACTCCAGGGCTGATGACGACGATGTCGGCATCCAGCACGCGTGCACTATGTCCGCCAAATTCGTGCGCGACCCCAAGCCGGGCGAGCGCGTGAGCCGTTTCCGCCTTCTTTTCCCGGGGCGCGTTGTCGCTGACGAACACCGATGCCCCGGCTGCATTGAGCAAGCGGGCCACCGCCACTCCGCTCCGCGCGGCACCGATCACCGCAAACCGCTTGCCTGCAATGTGCAACGGTACCACGTGTTCACCGCACCTTGAACGTTGCAAGACTCACAATCATCAGCAGGATCGCCACGATGTAGAATCGTGTGACAATCTTCGGTTCCGGCCATCCGAGCAGTTCGAAATGATGATGTATCGGAGCCATCCGAAAGACTCTGCGCCCTTCTCCGTACTTCCGCTTTGTATACTTAAAATAGTAGCGCTGAATGATCACCGAAACGGCTTCCGCGAGGAACACGCCGCCGAGTGTCGGCAGGAGAAGTTCTTTCTTGATCAATATGCAGAGCCCTCCCACAGCTCCACCGAGCGCAAGAGAACCCGTGTCGCCCATGAACACCTGGGCGGGATGGCAGTTGAACCAGNNCCGTCGAGGCCGTCCGTGAGGTTGACTGCATTCGATTCTGCCACGATAATGAATACGACAACAGGGATATAGAGCCGACCGAAATCAAATTCCATATTCTTAAAGAACGGCACTGTTGTCGATGAACTGAGCTTCCACAAATCCGCATCAATCCACTGGGGGAAGAAATAGATGACGGANNCCGCCCATCGTCGGCGTGCCCGCTTTTGCCAGGTGCGTCTTGGGTGCCTCCAATTTTGCCGCTTCGCCGATCTGGTGGCTGCGCAGGACCCGGATGATCCTGGGCCCGACCCAGAAGGCTATCAACAATGCCGTCACTGCGGCCGCAGCCGCACGGAACGTGATATAGCGAACCAACCCGAACCCCGGCGGGTGCGCGATACGTTCGATCCATTCAAGAAGTAAGTACAGCATGCTTCATCCGTTCGGGCGCACTGGTGTCTTATGCCGCCGGCAACGCTGTCCCCAGTCGTTGCTGCAAAAAGATCAGAATGTCTTCCATCGCCATGCCCCGCGAGCCCTTGATCAGCACCACATCGCCTGGACTGACCAGCTCGGCCAGGTATTCGGCGAGCATGTTCTTTTGATCATAGTGCGCGGTAGAACACCCGGCGGCGGCGCGAGAAATCTCCGCGGCCCATGTTCCGTATGTGAGAACATAGTCGATATGGAGCTTCGCCGCCGTTGCACCGACACGCGCATGTTCCCCGGCGCTGTGGTCCCCGAGTTCCAGCATGTCTGCGAATACCGCGATGCGCTTTCCGTTTGACGATGTTGCAGCGAGGGTATGCAGCCCGGCGATCGCCGAATCGGCATTGGCGTTGTACGTATCGTTCAGCACCGTCACATCGCCAATGCGTATCACTTCCATGCGCTTGCCGGCTGCACGGAACCCCTCCAATGCCTCAACGATGTCTGCCGGTGGTACGCGCAACGTGAGACCGACAGCGGCCGCAGCCAGCGCATTGTGTGCATTGTGTATTCCGGGAACGTTGAGTGCGACCTCTGCGGGCTTGCGCATCCGGCCGCCACGGAATCGGAACGTGGCACATCCCTGATCGTTGACCCGGAGCGATGAGCCCCGCACACGCACTCCCCGCGCCGCAAAGCCGAAGGTAACAAGCCGGGTGACACCGGCAGCGGCTTTGCGTGACAGAGGATCGTCTGCGTTGATGAAGACCGACATTCCTTTCCCATGATCCGTCCAGCGCCACAACATGGTTTCCTCCTGCACCACTCCTTCCAGTGATCCGAAGAATTCCAGATGCTCGTGGCCGAGATTGGTAAGCAGCGCATGCGTCGGTTTCAGCATGCGGCAAAGCGCTGCAAGCTCTCCCGGATGGTTTGTTCCGACTTCCACCACTGCGACGTCATGTGTACGATCGAGGCCGAAGAGCGTGTGCGGAACACCGATCTGGTTGTTCAGATTTCCTTGTGTCGCAAGCACCGTATAGCGCATCGTCAATACGCGGGCGATCATATCTTTGGTGGTGGTTTTGCCGTTGCTCCCGCCGACAGCAATCACCGGAATATCGAAACGCTCCCGGTGTTGCCGCGCCAGCGCAGCAAGGGCGGCAGCGGTATCGTCAACAACCAGCACCGGGATGGTGAATGGAGCATGTGCGGCACCTTGTACGTCAACAACCGCACCCGCGGCGCCGCGCGCAACAGCGTCCGCAAGATACTGATGTCCGTCAAATTTCTGCCCGCGCAGCGCGACAAAGAGCATGCCGCGCGTGACAGTGCGTGTATCCGTCGACACACCGGTTGCGGTCCATCGCGCGGTGCTCTCCGGCAGACGGAGTGCACGATGCGGAATCTTGCGCAGATCGGTGATGGTCAGTCTCATCGGTGCGCACGGATAAAGGCCTGTACTTCTTCACGATCGTCCAGGTGCGTCTTCATGGTACCCACCACCTGGTAATCTTCGTGGCCTTTCCCCGCGATCAAGACAACGTCGCCGGGACCTGCCATTGACAATGCACGTGCGATTGCCGAGCGTCGATCAACCTCTGTCTGCACTGTGGCGGTGGTGTGTATCCCCGCACAGATTTCCCGAATAATCGCCAGTGGATCTTCCTTCCTCGGATTGTCCGACGTTACGATGGTGATGTCGCTCATCTCCGAAGCGATGCGTCCCATCTGGGGCCGTTTGCCGCGGTCGCGATCTCCTCCGCATCCGAACACCGTGATGATTTTTCCGCGGCGGTCCGCACCCAGCATGTGCCGTATGGCGTGCAGTGTATTCTCGAGCGCGTCCGGCGTATGTGCGTAATCGATTATTGCCGTCCAGCCACCGGGCGCGGGAATTTGTTCGAAACGCCCGCGCACCGATTGGACCGAGGTAATACCTTTCACCGCGACGTCGCAAGGCACGCCAATCGCCGTGGCGGCTCCAACCGCTGCGAGAATATTCGCAATATTGAATCTGCCGGTCAGTGCAGTCCGGACAGAGGCTGAATTTCCGGGCATTGTGATAGTGAACTCCATCCCCCCGACACTCATTGCCACATTACCGGCGGTAATGTCGGCGGGTGCATCCAGACCGTAGCGCACAACATGCGCCCGGGTGTTCTGCACAATCGCGTCTCCCCGGGGGTCATCGGCATTTGTTACGGCAACGGCGTCAACCGGGAGCGCATCAAACAATTTCTTCTTTGCCGCGAAATAGGCATCCATCGAACCGTGAAAGTCCAGATGGTCCTGCGTGAGATTCGTGAAGACACCGGCGACGAAGCGCAATCCATGCACACGATGTTGTGCCAGAGCGTGCGATGACACCTCCATGACGGCTGCCGTGCAACCGCGTCCGGCCATGTCGTTGAGAAGTGCGTTCAATTCGAGCGACTCGGGTGTCGTATGTGTTGCGGGAACCAGTTGACCTCCCAGATCGTACTGAATCGTGCCGATAAGCCCTACCTGTTCGCCGTGGGCTTCGAGGGCGGCTTTGATCAGATGGGTTGTTGTCGTCTTGCCATTGGTCCCTGTCACACCGATGAGACGCAAACGATGCGAGGGATGACCGTACGCATTCGCAGCCAAAACAGCGAGAGCAACACGCGCATCGGGAACAACGATCTTCACCACTCCTGCATGTAAAAAGAGCGCGTCCGGCACCGCCGCGTCATGTTCCAGCACAACAGCAATCGCATTGCGGCTGATTGCTTCAACGATAAAGCGCTCTCCGTCGACCGCGGTTCCCGGAATAGCCACAAAGAGGTCGCCGCGATTGACCTTTCGTGAGTCATACTGTACGGCGTTCACTTCAACGTCCTGCGTCTGCGCCATTCCGCCGTACTGCATCATGAAGAGTTTGCTGACAGCAACGCCGTCAAGCAATCGACCGAGAACCACTGTATGCCTATGAATTGCCGGCCGGTGCCGGCCGGGGTTCACAGCGTAAGATCACCTGCGTGCCCTGACGCACCTGTTCCCCCGGTGATGGCGTTTGCGCGCGAACGTTCCCCGAACCAACAACGGCAACTTCCAGTTGCTGGGTTGTCAGCTGGTTGATGGCGCGGCGCACCGAGAGCCCGCGCACTTCCGGGACAAGGGTGAAGCCGGCCGGAAGCGTGCGTGCGATGGTGTTCGTTTTGAGTGTGACCGCACTCTTCGCCGGAACCGGGCTACCGGGTGCCGGCGACTGCGCAACAATGACCGTTCCCGCCCCTGCCACACCGGGCACGAAATCCTCCGTGCGGAGAAGCGCTGTTGCAACATCGGTCCGGAGATTCATCACGTTCGGCACCGTGCGCATCCCGCGTGCGGCAATCGTGGTCGAGGGTGAAATCGTACGCAGCCGGCCTGCCATGGTCCGGATTTTTTCCACGATGGCTCTGAAAATTGGGGCGCTCGCCTGTCCACCATAGTAACTTCCGGAACGCGGACGATCCAGCACAACGAGACAGACGACTTTGGGATCTTCGGCAGGGAAGTATCCAACAAACGATGCCGAGTAGTTGCCCGGTGCGTAATGTCCGTCGATTGTCAATCGTGACGTACCGGTCTTGCCGGCGATGCGCAGCCCGTGCACCTTTGCCGGCGTTCCCGTTCCGCGTTCCACCACTCCTTCAAAGAGTTTCGTCAGCGTTGCTGCGTTCTGCGGCGAAATCACCGGACGGACCCGCTGGGGTTGCGTGTCCACCATCACTTCACCCTGCGCATTCACCACCTGACGCACGACAAACGGCTTCATCAGGATGCCGTTGTTTGCCACGGCAGCGTATGCCATGACGAGTTGAAGTGCGGTCGCACTCACTTCGTACCCGTAGGCCATCGACTGCAAGGTAGTACCCGACCAGTCTTTGGGTTTCTTGAGTCCGCCGTCGGCTTCGGCGGGAAGCTCAATGCCCGTTGTCGCGCCGAACCCGTAGGCGCGCGCCATGCGAAAGAGATTTTCCGGTCCAACCCGCAATGCAACTTTCGCCATCACGATGTTGCTGGATTGCTCGATGGCTTCTTGAAAGGTGAGCATGCCATGCGGATGTGTGTCGGTGATTTCCCTTGTCCTGCCGTTTCCCGTCGGCACATGGTACGACCCGTTTTCCGCATTAATCTTTTCATCCAGACGGGCAGCCTTGTTCTCCAGGACCGAAGAGATCGTCACTATTTTGAAGATCGAGCCGGGTTCGTAGGCATCGGTGATCACCCGGTTGCGCAGAGCATCAATATTCAGATCCGACGTCTTATTCGGGTTGATCGACGGAAATGTCGCCATTGCCAGGATCTCGCCCGTCGCAGGATCCACGATTACCGCCTGCCCGCCTTCCGCCTCGGCACGATTCACGCCACGCTCCAGTTCTTCTTCCACCACCGATTGGATATCGGCATCGATGGTCAGCGTAAGGTTCTGGCCGTCGACCGGATCGACGCGGGGATAGTCCACCGTGGGACGTGTCCTGCGGAGTGCATCACGCTGGAGGACCACATATCCGTCACGACCCCGGAGCCATCGATCGAACTGCTGTTCCAGACCGCTCAAGCCGCTGTTCTCCACGCCTGTTACGCCGATGAGCTGCCCCGCGGCACAGTCATAATGATACAGCCGTTTCGGTTCTTCGCGTACAATGAGCCCCCGGAGATCGCGTGCGGAGATGCGGGACGAGAGCGAGGGATGTACCCACCGTTCAAGCCACACGAAACGCCGGGTTGCATCGCGCATTTCCCCAAAATAGTCTTGCCGGCGCTTGTTGAACACCCGTGCGAACTGCGTGGCAATGTCATCGCGGTCACTCCCGGCAACAGACGGGTCCGCCGCAAACGAGACATACAGCGTGTTCGATACAAGGATCTTGCCGTTTCTGTCGCTGATCGTCCCGCGTGCAGCGGGAAGCTCCATGCGCGCTTCGTACTGCCTGCGCGCCTGTTCGCGATAGGCGCTTGCCCGGATGATCTGGATGTGGACCAGCCGGGCGACAAGAACCAAAAAGCAGAACAGGAGAAATATCTTCAATCCACGCACACGCCTGCTTGCCCGCCGGTGCGGAGGGACATCCGGCGTCAACGGATCGTTCGCCCGCGTCATTTCTCGAGCTCCCTGCGGGTCTTCTCCGCACGTTCCTGCAGGTCAGGATCCACGGTGAACCATTCCGGCTGCTCCTGTGCGTATTGCATCCCGAGTGACTCGGAGGCGATTTTGCCGATGCGTTCCAGCGATGCTTTGCGATTTACCTCCGCCTGCAGTGCGGCGTTGGTCTCCATCTGCCGTTGATACTTCCCCTGTAACGCATTGACGTCCACGACAAGCTGGTTGACGACTATGATATTGTCGATGTAGAAGACAATTCCTATGCCGAGGACAAACAGCGCGAGGATGATATTGAACGTGGACATGCGTCGGTGGATGGTCCGTCGGTTCTGGCGTACGACATATCCCGATACCGTTGGCGACGGTTCCCCGTTGAAGATGTACCGCTGTTCCCTGTGCTCATCGGGAACGCGTACTGCGCTGCTTTTATGTCCGCTCCGTTCCCACATCTGTTCGTTCCGCGACCCGCATCTTCGCGCTTCGTGCGCGGGGATTGCGTGCAATTTCCTCTTCTGAAGGAATTACCGGCTTGCGTGTCACCAATCGCAGCCGCCCCTCCGCCATCGGCCCACGGGCAAAGGGATTGTTTTTCTCCGCGGGCGAGTCTGCTTCGCTGCGGAACACTTCTTTGACGATCCGGTCTTCCAACGAATGGTACGAGATCACCACAACGCGACCGCCCGGAACCATGAGCCGTACCGCCTGCGCCAGAACGCTGCGCAGGTTGTCGAGCTCATGATTCACCGCAATGCGGAGCGCCTGGAACACACGCGCCAGGGATTTCGTACGGTACCGCCCGCCGACTGTTTGCTCGACGATTTTCCGGAGGTCACCCGTGGTGTCCAACGGCCGTGCCGCAACCACGCGGCGCGCAATCCTCCGTGACTCACGCTCCTCGCCGTATTCCCAGAGCACTGCCGCGAGTACTTCTTCAGCAGTGGTGTTCACCAGATCCCAGGCCGTCGTCTGCTGACGCTGGTCCAAACGCATGTCCAACCGTTCGTCACCGCGAAAACTGAATCCCCGCTCGGGAATGTCAAACTGATGAGACGACACGCCAAGGTCAAGCAAACACCCGTCCATCCGTGCAACATGCACACGCTGCAGTGCGCCGGTGAGCTCCGCAAAGTTTGCGTGGACGAAGATGGTCCGCTCTGCGAACGGCGCCAGGCGCGTGCGCGCGGCTGCCAATGCTTCATCATCCGCATCCAGACAGACAACGCGTCCTCTTCCACGGAGACGGAGACACAATTGTTCTGTATGCCCTCCGCCACCTACCGTACCGTCGACGTAGCATCCCTCCGGATCCGTGATCAGTGCTTCCACTGCTTCCCGGCACAACACCGGGTTGTGAAACGCATCGGGAGCCACGCCGCTATTTCTGCAGAACGGTTTGCGCTACAGTCTCGTACGATTCATCCTGTGTCTTGAGGTACGCTTCGTAAATCCGGGGATTCCAAACTTCGATGTGATCGAGCACCCCAATAATCAACACGTCGTTCTCGATGCCGGCAAACTGCAGGAGGTCTCTCGGAATCATGATGCGGAATTGACCGTCAAGCTGTGACTCGGTCGCCCACTCGAGCAGTCTGCGTTTGAAGAACCGGTGCTTCGGATTGGTCGAAGAGAGTTGGCGGATTTCCAGTTCGAGCCGGGTCCACTCGTCAAGAGGGTACACATACAGACACTGGTCGTATCCGCGTGTGATGACGAACGTATCGTTGGCTTCGGTCGAAACGTATTTCCGCAACCTCGCAGGAATATTGATCCGCCCCTTGCTGTCAACAGAATAACCGTATGAACCTTTGAAAGAAGACACGCGACACCTCTAGTGGTCTATACCCACCAGCAACCCACTTTTACCCACAATATGCGATTAAGATAGGGATTTAGGTGTCAAAGTCAAGTCAGGATGGCTTTTGCGCGTAATACGGAGGAATACGAAGAGGTTTGAGGGGGCAGGGATGTGCAGAGGGACGAGGATTCCCCACGACTACCCCCGCTAGTTATGCGCAATCTCTTTAAGGTACTCCAGGGCACGTTCTATCACTTGCTCGTCGGACTTTCTCGTGCCAAGGGGAAACACCGCGTTCAGTTGATCGGCGGACTGTTGCAGGCGGACACCTGCCCCGCTCATTTTCCCAATAACGGTCATCATCTGCTGAAATTCAGGTGCACCGTAAAATGCAGTGGCCGATTCCGGCGGAAAATACACCCGAAGCACTTCCCGCCCAACGTGCACCTTCGGAAAATGCAGACGTGCAGCCGCGAGTTTGATGTGCATCAGACCGAGTAGCGTGTCCACGGGCTCGGGCAACCTTCCAAAACGATCACGCAATTCCTGCCCGACTTCCTGCAGCTGCTCGGGTGTGCTCACCATGTGCAGTCGACGGTAGATCGTCAACCGCTCCCTCTCGCTTGCTATGTAGCCTTCCGGTATCAACGCCTCAAGATCGGCCTCGACAACAACGCCGGGGACAGGCGCCTGATCCGCCGCCTCCGGAAACAGATCCTGGAATTCCTCTTCTTTCACTTCGCGAACCGCCTCGTCAAGAATGCGGGTGTACGTCTCAAACCCTATCGCCTCGATGAAACCGCTCTGTTCGCTCCCCAGCAGGTTCCCGGCTCCCCGTATTTCGAGATCGCGCATTGCGAGGTTGAATCCTGACCCCAGCTCGTTGAATTCCTGCAACGCCTGCAGCCGCTGAACAGTGCTCCTGCCAAGAACGGAGAGCGGAGGGATGATCAAATAGGCATATGCCTGCGCATTGGATCGCCCGACCCGTCCACGCAATTGATAAAGCTCTGCCATGCCGAAACGATCGGCCCGGTTAATGACGATCGTGTTGACGTTTGGAATATCGAGACCCGATTCGATGATCTTCGTCGACACAAGCACGTCAATGCGCTTCTCCAGAAATGCGAGCATGACTTCTTCAAGTTCGCGCCCCTGCATCTGACCATGCGCCTGGCGGATCCGCACCTCCGGCAGGAGTTCCTGGATGCGCGCGGTGACGTCTGCGATTGTCTGGACGCGGTCGTGGACAATGTAGACCTGTCCGCCGCGGCCGGTTTCTTTCCGTACCGCGTTGATGATGGTCTCGTCATTCCACTGCAGCAGTTCCGTGATAATCGGCAACCGGTTCCGTGGAGGTGTGGCAATGATCGAAAGATCGCGTGCGCCAAGTAGTGAGAAGTGAAGCGTACGGGGGATGGGTGTGGCGGTCAAAGACAACGTGTCGAGCTGTGTTCGCATCTTCCGCAGTTTCTCCTTGGCGGCGACTCCGAACCTGTGCTCTTCATCAATCACCAACAGCCCCAGATCCTTGAATGCCACGTCTTTGGACAGCATGCGGTGCGTACCGATCAACACATCCACACGCCCTTCGCGGAGACGCGCGATGATGGATTCCTGTTCTTTCTTTGAGGAGAAACGGGACAGTGCCTCGATGGTCATCCCATAGCGTTCCATGCGATCCCGGAAGGTGTTGAGATGCTGCAGCGCAAGAATGGTCGTTGGGACCAGCACGGCCATCTGTTTGCCTGCCATGACCGCTTTGAACGCAGCACGCACGGCCACTTCGGTCTTGCCGAATCCCACGTCACCACAGATCAACCGATCCATCGGCGATGCGGATTCCATGTCGTTCTTTACATCCACTGTCGCTTTGGCCTGATCGAAAGTGTCTTCATAGGCAAACGAAGCTTCAAGCTCCTTCTGCCAGGGTGTATCCGGGGGGAACGAGATGCCCTCAAGGTGCTTCCGGCGCGCATAGAGGCGAATGAGATCACGGGCGATATCCTTCACCCGCTTCTTTGTGCGGGCTTTCAGCTTTTCCCACTCGCCGCTTCCGAGACGGTGCACTTTGGGTACGTGCCCGTCCTTCGATGAGTACTTCTGCAGCTTGTTGAGATAGCTGATGTTGACGTACAGCACGTCGTCGTCCTCATACCTCACCGAGGCGACCTCCATATGCACATCACGCACCTGGATGGTCTTGAGCCCGGCGAAGCGCCCGATGCCGAAATCTTCATGCACGACGAAGTCGCCTTTGCGCAGCTGCTGCATCTCGGTGTCGGTGATTCCTTTGAAGCGAGGTTTATGTCGTTGGCGATGACCTTTGACACGTCCGAATACCTGGTGTTCGGCGTACACCGCCAGGTGGAGTGACGGAAGGATGAAACCTTCGTGGACAGGGTCAAGCAGGTACTCGATGCGTGCGGCGTCGGGACGGTCGTTGTCGTCCAGGGCACTGATTGCCGTACCGATGAGGTCGCGCATCCGGTCCCGTTCCGAACCCGTTTCGCAGGTCAGAAGGGTGTGGTAACCGCTGGCCTGGCGTTCGGCAAGATCGCGCACAAGCATCTGCACGCTGCCGTTGAACGCCGGTTGCGGGCGTGCGCCGAAATCAAGGTCGGCGGGCCGGTCAGGGAGGGCAGTGACATGAATGTGGGGAAACAACGCGAGCACCTTNNAGAGCCGTTCCCGACTGACGATATCGGTCCGTCCTGCGTTCGCAAGCTGTTTCCAGATTTCCGCACACTGCGTCGGCTCAACTGTAACAATAACGGCTATATCAGAAAAATATTCGACGAGCGTTGTGTCACCCGCCTCATCACTCAGCCCCTCCCGCCCCGGGGCCAGTATGTCCGGCACAATCACTGCACTGCTCAACGGCCGAATGGAACGCTGCGAGGTGACGTCAAACTCCCGGAGCGAGTCCACAGTATCGCCGAAGAANNTCTATGCGGATGGGGTTTTCACCGACAAACGGAAAGACATCGATAATGCCCCCCCGGATTGCATATTCACCCGGCTGCTCAACAATGTCGGCACGATCGAAGTGGAACTGCTGCAGGCGCCGCACCGTGGCCTCGAAGCCCCCGATCCCGCCGCCCGTCAGGGTCAACGCATCGCGTTGTACTGCCGCAGGAAGCGGCAGACGTGCCGCAAGCCCGGCGGCGTGCGTCACAAGGACCTGCACCTCGCCACCGGTGAGCAACCTGAGCGTGTGAACGTCATTGCTTTCCCTGCTGCGCTCGCTGAGCAAGGCTTCATGATCTTCACGACCAAGAAAAAGCCGCACCGCTCCTTCGCCTGCCGCAAGCGTCAGGTCGTCTGCCGCCCGCAACGCCTGGTCTTTCTCCGGCAGGACAAACACGACCTGGCTGCGCAACGCGTTCTGCAGTGACGCGACAAGAAGTGCAGTCAGCGACCCGGCGACACCCGTGACAAGCACGGCGCCACCGGGTGGTGTTGTGCGGACAGTCTTTTCCAGTGATTGTACAAGCGGATTTTGGGCAAGCTGTTTTCTGAGGAANNTCTCCCTCTGAAACTGCGCGCCGCACAAAACCGTCGGCGGCAGCGATGCGCGCACGCGCTTCGTCAAGATCCACACCTGTCTTGATCATCACGATGGCACTCTTGACATGTCCACCTGCGCGCTCCAGAAACTCCGTGGCGGCTTCATACTCCACACCGGTCGCCATCATCAGGATGCGCTTGGAACGCTCCACGAGTTTCTTGTTGGTCAACTGCAGATCCACCATCATGTTCTCGTANNGGGCCGACTTCCGGACAAATTGCCACATCCACATCGAAGTCAAACTCCGACCGCGGGTTTGTCGTGACATACACGGTTTTTGCACCGAGTTCCCGCGCCCGCCCAACGGCCGCAACGACATAGGGGGTGCGCCGGCTGGCTGCGATACCGCACACCGTGTCGAGTGCGGAAACGTTTTGCGCGTCCACATCCTTGCGACCCTGCGCTTCATTGTCTTCGGCGCCTTCCTGCGATTTGAACATTGCAGCACGTCCGCCGGCCAGTATTCCCAGAATCTGTTCCGGAGGCGTACCGAACGTGGGCGGACACTCCGAGGCATCCACGACACCCAGGCGACCGCTGGTCCCGGCCCCGAAATAGAGAAGACGGCCGCCTCTGCGAAACGAGCTCACAATAAGCTCTACCGCCTGCATGATATAGGGGATTTCCTTTTCCACTGCGAGAGGAACGAGTTTGTCCTGCGCATTGAGGAGTCGAAGGATTTCCTCTGTGGACATCCGGTCGAGATTCAGCGACGCCGGGTTTCTCTGCTCGGTCAGCAGCTTTGCGAGAGCATCAGAAAGATCACGGGGCATGTGCAATAACGGATATAGAGTAATTGATTATGTGAATTGCAGTACTACCAACTTCTTCCCTTCCAACCCCGACTCAATACTCCCGGGAAAAACAAGATCCTCAACCCACTGAACGGTACCCGGTACCTTCACGCGCAACTCCTTCAATTCCCTTTCGATATCCCCTCCCTTGAACACAACAAGCGAAGGCACAGGCAGGACTTTTGCTGCGGTCTCTCCAACCGGCGCGGTCCGCTTGATGAGATATGGTCGCGACCATTTGGCCAGCTGCACCAGCGGCCCAACACCACGCGCTACTACCATGTGATATTTCCCCCGACGCTCACCAACAATCGCAACGTCCTCAGCACGCCCATTCACCACATCGATTCTCCCCATCCCTAAACGCTCAACGATGTCCTGAATCGCTAAAACCTTTTTCCCGATTGAATCCATCAACGTCATAACCCAACCAGACTTGACGATCGCCATCGGGATACCCGGAAGACCGCCGCCTGTCCCGATATCCAGAACCCGTAAGTCGTCGGGAACCGACCGGCCAAAGAACGGTGAAATGCTGTGAAGGAAATGGCTTCCCCAAAGGTTTTGCTCATCTTTTCGCGATACAAGGTTTATTTTCGCATTCCACTCGCCAAGCAGGTCGGCATACTTCTCAAATGTCTCAAGTTGTTGAGGCGTAAGATGCAGTCCGTTTGCCCTGCACGTGTTGTTGAAGGCTATGGATTGTTCCACGTGAAACATCACCTCATCATGCTAATCATAAGTATGGAAACGTCCGCCGGGCTTACGCCACTGATGCGCATCGCCTGGCCGATTGACCGGGGACGGATCCTCCCTAACTTCTCTCTCCCTTCGTTGCTTATGGACTTCACCGCAGCATAGTCGAATTCCTCCGGTATCGTCATTGCCTCGTTCTTCTTGAACAGCGCGATCTGTTCATCCTGCCGCTTGAGGTACCCTTCGTACTTCACTTCTATCTCAACCCTCCTCATGGCATCTACATCAGAAATGAGATCCTTGATTACCTCGCTTGTCCTCACCCGTCCGACACGCAAGATGCCCTCCAAGGTCACCTCCGGCCTGCGAAGTAATTGATTCAATGATTCGGAATCTGGAATGACGGTATCAGCGTGATTTCCCAGGACCACACGGAGCTCGTCCCGTGTCAATCGTTCACTCAAGATGTATGCACGTGCTGACGCCACACGGGTCTCTTTCGCATCCAATCGTTCAAGCGTTTTTGGCGAAATTAGTCCGAGCGCATGTCCATGCCTCATGAGCCTGGAATCAGCATTGTCCTGACGGAGGGCAAGCCTGTATTCTGCGCGCGAAGTGAACATGCGGTACGGTTCTTCGGTCGACTTGTTAATGAGATCGTCAATCAAGACACCGATATAGGCCTCGCTCCTCCCAACGATGAACGGCTCTCTCTCCTGCACCGAGAGGGCTGCATTGATACCGGCTACCAGCCCCTGGGCAGCAGCCTCCTCGTAGCCGCTGGTACCATTGATCTGACCCGCAAAGTAGAGCCGCTTGATTCTTTTTGTCTCCAGCGTGTGACGCACCTGATGCGGGGGGAAGAAATCATACTCGACTGCATAACCCGGACGAATCACAACACAGCGTGAAAGCCCGGCTATCGTTCTGAGTGCATCTTCCTGAACCTTTGCCGGAAGACTGGAGGAGAACCCATTGACATAGACTACATTCGACTCATATCCTTCGGGTTCGAGAAAGATCTGGTGGCGCTCTCTGTCTGCAAAACGGTTGATCTTGTCTTCGATTGATGGGCAGTACCGTGGACCGATGCCTTTGATCCTTCCGGTGAAGAGGGGCGATTCATTGAATCCCGTTCGAAGAATCTCGTGCGTCCGGCGATTTGTGTATGTCAGATACATCGGGATCTGCCGGTTTTCAATCTTCCTGTTTTGAAATGAAAACGGTGTCGGATTCTCGTCCCCGGGCTGAACTTCGGTTTCCTGATAGTCAATGGAATCCCGCCGAAGTCGGGGAGGAGTGCCTGTCTTGAGCCTGCCGGCAGTCAGACCATGCTTTAGGAATATTTCTGTCAGACCGGTAGAGGCCTTCTCCTGATACCTCCCCCCCACCAGCGTCGTTGTGCCGGTATGCATGACGGCGTTAAGGAACGTCCCACTGCACATCACGGCAGCTGCGCAACCGATGTTCAGGCCCGTACCTGTGGTCACTGCCTGAACACGCCCATCCTCAATCAGAATATCCGCAACTGTATCCTCAATAATATCGAGTCCATTTTGTAACTCGATACGTCTGAGTGCTTCTCTGCTATACCATTCACGGTCGTTCTGGCATCGTGGCGACCAGACCGCCGGACCTTTTGACATGTTGAGCATGCGAAAGTGAATGCCTGTAAAATCGGCGATTTTCCCCATTTCTCCGCCCAGCGCATCGATTTCACGAACAAGATGGCCTTTAGCTGTTCCTCCTATGGCCGGGTTGCATGACATTCTGCCGATCGCATGCCTGTCCATTGTGATCAAACCGGTTGAGCATCCCATTCGGGCCGCAGCCAGGGAGGCTTCGATTCCGGCGTGACCACCGCCAATCACAACAATGTCGTATCGTTGTTTCACGTGGAACATCAGCTTACTTTCCGATGCAGAATCGCGAGAAAATCGCATTGAGGATTTCTTCGCTGGTCATCTCTCCCGTGATTTCAGAGAGTGCATTCACTGCTTCCCGGAGATCCAATGCAATGAACTCGTTGGTTGCCCCTTCTGCAAGCGAAGTACGAGCACGATCGAGTTCTACAGCTGCCTTTTGAAGAGAATCCCTATGCCTTCGATTTGTAACAACCACTTCATGTTCATCGTGCGTGACACTTGACGTTGCAAGTTTCACGAGTATTTTGTGCAGATCATGAATCCCCTTCCCGGTCAGGGCGGACACCGGCACGAGAATGACATCGCCGGATGAACCACCGGTGTTACTCTCGGGAGAGGTGGCTCCTCCCAGAAGATCGATCTTGTTCAGCGCCACAATCGTCTTCTGACCTTCGGACCGTGATTCCATCTCCCCGATTGCCATTTTGCCGGAAATGTTTTCGGTGGCGTCAACGACAACAACGACGATGTCCGCCGTGCGCGCAGCATTCCGGGCGCGAGCGATCCCGGCTTGCTCCACTGCATCCAGACTTTCCCGGATTCCCGCAGTATCAATCAATCGAAACGTGATGCCATCAAGTGAGACAGACTCTTCGATGAAGTCCCGCGTCGTACCGGGAGTCGGGGTAACAATAGCGCGCTCTTCTCTCAGGAGGGCATTAAACAGACTTGACTTGCCGGCGTTAGGCCTTCCAACAAAGACCACCGCCACGCCATCGCGGTAAAGGCGTCCCTCCTCATAGGTCGAGGCAAGATGACGAACATGCGCTGCAGCGGCGGCGAGCCTACTTTCAATTTCTGCTTTCGTGATGACCTCCAGTCCTTCCTCCGCGAAGTCCAGATCAAGCTCCAATAACGCACATAAATCAAGAAGCTCCTTGCGCAGTTCGCCGACGCGGAAGCCAAGACGACCGGAGAGTTGTTCGAGGGATGCCCGCTGTGCCCGACTGCTGCGCGCCGCGATCAGATCTGCGACCGCCTCCGCCTGCGAGAGGTCAATGCGCCCATTCAGGAATGCCCGGCGGGTGAATTCTCCCGGCAGCGCACTGCGCGCCCCCGCACCCAAAAGCGCATCCAGAACCGACGCCGTCACCACCGCCCCTCCATGGCAGCCAAACTCCACAAGATCTTCACCCGTATAGGAATGCGGCGCCCGGAAAATTGTGGCAAGAACTTCATCGACCGCTTCGCCGGCGCAGTTCACGATGTGCCCGTAGTGCACTGTGAAGCCTGCGGCCCGTGAGAGCGCGATACGGCCGCGGAATGCGGCATCCGCCACCGCGATGGCATTCCGGCCGCTCAAACGCACGATGGCAAGGGCACTCTCTCCGGGTGCGGTCGCTATAGCCGTTATTGTGTCAACGTCGTGCATTCACTCCTCCCCGTCGCAAAGAAATATTCTACGAATTTCATCACCGACTCGTNNGAGCCCGCCTGGTTCGGCGGGCTCACGCTTTCCTGTGCTCCTGGACCCGGTCGATTACTTCATTTTCGGCAGCTCCTTCGCGATGCGCCCGAGGATTCCTCCTTGCCCCTTCTTCGGCTCAACCTTCCGCAACGGCTCATCGCGATGCTGGCTGTTGAACCAGTATTGCTGCGCAATCGAAAGCAGGTTGAAGACAAAATAGTACAAATTGAGCCCCGACGGAAGATTGTTGAAGATCAGCAACATCATCAGCGGCATCATCCAGACCATTGCCTTCTGCCGCGGGTCTGTCACCGTCTGCTTCTGCTGGATGATCGTTGTCGCTGTCATCAGCAACGCCAGACCGCTGAATGCGGAAATGCCCACAAGGGGAATCGTGAACGGCAATTTCAGAACGTGATCGGGAATCGAGAGATCCTTGATCCACCACACGAACGATGACTGTCGCAGCTCAATGGACGAACGGAAGACTGCATACAACGCAAAGAGGATCGGCATCTGCAGCAACATGGGCAGGCACCCCGACGCGGGATTCGCTCCATACTCCTTGTACAGATTCATCGTCGCCTGACTCAACTTCTGCTGGTCGTCCTTGTGCTTCGCCTTGATCTCCTCGATCATAGGCGCCAGCTTCTGCATCTTCCGCATCGATCGCATGCTCGTTCTGTTCAGCGGATGCAATACGATCTTGATGATCAGCGAAAAGACAATGATCACCACACCATAGTTCGGAATAAACCAGCGCAGAAACTTGAACAGCGGGATCATCACAAATTCGGAAATCGGCCGGATGATCCATGCCGCACCCAGGTTCATCGTTGATTCCAGGCCCCGCCCAAAAGCTTTCATCCGATCGTATTCCAGGGGACCGATGTACACATCCATCTCGCTGGTTTCGCTGGTGCGGCCGCGAAAGGGCATTTTGAGCGCCATGCCGTATTGTTCCTGGATTCCATGGTCCGGCAGGGCTTTCGCAACACCCTCGAGATACGCCCCTTCGCTCTTGATCCCCTTTGGCAACATCGCCGCGATAAAGTACTTGTTCCGCTGCGCCACCCAGTCGGTGGCACCCGTAATGTCGCGCTGGACTTTCACGCCAACTTTCGAGGCATCAATCTCTGTCAGCTCACCCCCGGAGAATGCGTACGCCATGGCAAAGCTCGACTCGTCGATGCTGTTCTGCTCGGCATACCGGATCCCCTTTTCCCATACCACCTGATACTCAAAATTCGAGATAACGGAATCCATCCGTTCGAAATCCAATTTTAACCCAAACCTGTACAGATTTCCGTGGAAGGTGAAGCGTTTCACGATCCGGCCGCCGTTGTTCGCACGAAGTGCAAAAGAAACCGTGCTGGAATCATCCCCTTTCAGCGCAATCTGTTGCCAGCGCGGTCCATCGATGTCGAAGAAAAGGTCGTGTGTGTTGATCAATCGACCATCGCGCGACGTGAACAATACGCTGATGTCTCCCCCGTTTTCCGTCGGCATCATCTGAACGGGAACGCCGTCCCAGCTCTTGTATTTGTCGAGTTCCCACTTCCGGATCACGCCACCGCGAGTGCTGATCTCCGCTGTGTACAGGTCTGTGGAAATCGTCACAATCTTCTCATCACCTGTCTCCCTGCCCGAGAAGGCGGCACCTAACGGGTACAGTGCCGCTTCATTGGGAATCGGCGCCGTGATGGGAACCTCACGACGCACTGTGTCGGGTAAAACGGCATGATGAACCTTCGTGGTATCCACTGTAGCGGGATGTTGCTGAGGAGGCGGCGCCTGCAGCCACATCCACGCCAGAAGGACGATGCCAATGAGTATGAATCCAAACGTCGATCGCTTCTCCATAGGGGGCCCTTAATGCAGAACTGCTGGTCAGGCGGGATCGTATCCGCCCGGATGAAACGGGTGGCATCTGCCGATTCTCTTGATTGCCCGCCATCCGCCACGAACGACACCGTGTTTTCGCACAGCATCTATGGCGTACTGCGAGCAGGTCGGAGTAAAACGACACGTATTGGGTGGTAGTAATGGTGCTAGCACAAGCTGGTAACCACGGATGAGGAGAACGACAGCCTCACGCATGTGCGGTCTCCGCGAGCCGTTCGGCAAGCCGGCCAAAAACGTCGGCAACATCTGCACGCAATGGTGCAAGAAAAAGGCGATGCGTGTCGACGTCCGGACGGGATCGGAAAATCAATACAAGATCGGCAGAAACAGACTGTTGCGAAAGCGCGACGAATAGTGGCGCGCATTCAGAACGAACGGCCTCACGCATCAACCGACGCACGCGGTTTCTCCGCACGGCGTTGAACCGCTTGCTGGAAACCGCATACCCGACATGTAAGGCAGCCTTCTCCGTACGCTCAAGGAGATAGACACACATCGTGAGCGCACCACCGATCTTTCGGCCACCGTTGAACACGCGATCGAATGCTGCGTAGCCCCGGAGCGGCTCAGCCTGCTTCACCTACCGTTCGTCGCTGACCGTCAGCTTCTTCCGCCCTCTGGCGCGGCGGCGCGCAAGAACCTGGCGCCCGGCCTTTGTGGCCATGCGGGCGCGGAATCCATGCGTATTCCGGCGCTTCCGATTGTGAGGCTGAAACGTCCTCTTCATACTCTTTCCTCGCTTCTCCCAAGAATCATGAAGTCAAAAAAAGCATATCAAGCTAACAAAAATGGGTCTAACTTACAACCGGAAAGAACGGGTGCTGACACAGAAATCTCTTGCTCTACCACATCTGATGTCTTATAATTATTAATAGTCACCAGAGAGAAACTCGGTGGATAACTTGTGAATTATCATTCTCTTTATCTGGTGTTCACAACATCTCTGGCCATCTTGTTAACATCCATCACGCTCCTCCATAATTAACATCCATAACACATTACTATCATTACGGTTATAGCGCATTGTGACTTGGTGGATATGTGGATAACTCCTGAACATCCCATTTTCATTCACTGCTACTCACATAATTGTGGATAATTGTGTGAATATCTAAAGATCTTGTATGGATAACTCCCCAACTTCCGCTCTGTCCATTACTAACAGTCCTCCACCGGTCTCGCAACCGTCATCAAAGGAGCAAGCTGAGCACGTTTGGTCGGCTTGCATGGATCAGATCAGAGAGCACGTTAATTCGCAAAGCTTCAAGACCTGGTTTGAGCCAATTCTTCCCCAGCAACTCGATGGCGGCGCACTTACTGTGCAGGTGCCCAGCCAGTTCTTCTACGATTGGCTGGATGAACATTACTGCACTATCATCAATACAACGATTACCGACGTTCTCGGCAAGAACGCTCGACTCGAGTATTCCATCCGGACTGACGACTCACCGGCGGATCTCGAATACGTGCCTCCTGTTCTTCCGGTTCGTTCTTCGCGCCCGGCTGTTCAGTCACGGCCTGAACCGTTGATACAGACGCGCACACCGGAGCGTTTGTCGCTGCGGACCGACCCGGCACCCATGAATTTTCAAAGCTTCCTCAACCCTCGATATACTTTTGACAACTATATCAAAGGCGACAGCAACCAGCTGGCCCGCGCTGCAGCTTCTGCCGTAGCAAACAACCCTGGAGGAACATCCTTTAATCCGCTTGTGATCTACGGTGGAACGGGTCTTGGAAAGACGCATCTCATGCAGGCCATTGGCAACCATGTACTCGCACACGGCAAGGCCCGGAGGGTCATGTATGTGTCCAGCGAGAAGTTTACCGTCGACTTTGTCGATGCCATTCAGAGCAATCGAACCAACGATTTTTCAAACTTCTACCGGAGCATGGATGTTCTGATCGTTGATGACATTCAATTTCTCTCCGGCAAGGAAAAGACTCAGGACAGCTTCTTCCATACATTNNGACATTCAGCCGCCCGACCTTGAGACGCGCATTGCCATTCTTCTCAAGAAAAGTGTTGATGACGGAATCGAACTTCCTCAAGACGTTGTGGAATTCATCGCCGGTAACGTCACGACGAACATCCGCGAACTGGAAGGATGCCTCATCAGCCTTCTTGCCCGCGCCTCACTTGAGGGCCGCGAAATCACGTTGGACCTCGCCCGCGATGTTCTGAAGGTGGTAGTCGGCGATGTTCGTTCGCCTATCACCATCGAAACCATTCAAAAAACGGTCTGTGAATATTTCAGCATTCCCGAAGACCTTTTGCGCGCCAAAACCCGGAAACAGGAAATTGTCAACGCNNCTGCACTTCGGGGGCCGTGATCACAGCACGGTTATTCACGCGTATCAATCGGTGGAAGATCAGATGCGTGTTGACAGTAAGTACCAGGCCCACGTTCAACAGATCAAACGCCGCCTTCAAATGCTCGGACATATTTAACCAGTGATGTGTGCACAACGCGTGTATCACTCCGTGAATAACATTCATAATTATGTGTACGTAGTGTGCATAATCTCACATATTTTATGTTGTGCCAATTGTTATGCAGATGCATGTTCATTGTTTACGTAGTTATACACCGTGTGACATTCACGCACGCTGTGAGGTTACTACACGCAACATCATACTCTGATNNATATTATAGGGATTTTCCTTACCTTTCGTTGATTTCACGATACCGCGTACCCCCTTTATTCTTGCCACCAGGGAGATCACGATGAAATTTACCGTCAGCACCTCGGACCTCCAGCGGATTCTTGCGAAGCTCGCAGGTGTGATTCCTTCCAAGTCGACGATGCCCATTCTTGAAACATTACTGTTTGAACTCACCAACAATATATTGAGCATTACTGCGACGGATTTGATTGTGAGTTCAACAATTGAATTGGATGTCACGGGAACGGAGGATGGAACGATTGCAGTTCCTGCGAAAAGGTTGCTCGATACCATGAGATCTCTTCCGGACACCAGTGTAACGTTTGTCATAGATATGACGACTAATAAAATTAAAATTACGACGGCAAATGGTGAATATGCACTTACTGGTGACTCGGCGAAGGAATATCCCGTGGTTCCGCCATTTAGCGGAAGCAGTGAAATAACTATTGAGAGTAGTGCCCTGCGGAAGATCATTCATCGTACCGCATTTGCAGTCAGTACAGATGAACTTCGTCCGGCGATGATGGGGATATTAATTCAAGCAAGCGGGCCTGAGATACGAGCTGTTGCTACCGATGGTCATCGGCTATCGCGCACAAGTTACAGAACCGATTCACCGGCCCGTCTCAGTAAAGATGTTATTGTTCCCGTAAAAGCAATGGCTATTCTGGCGAAGGCTGTTGAATCAGGCTCATGTACGGTGGGTATCAGTGACACACATATCCGATTTGTCTATGATCACTCGGTGCTCGTTTCCCGCATCATTGAAGAAACCTATCCGAATTACGAGAGTGTTATACCGCAAGATAATGCGAAGATTGCCATTGTAAACAGGGATCAGGTCATTGCTTCCATTCGACGTGTTTCCCTATATGCAAGCATGACTACGCACCAGGTAAAGTTGGAACTTGGAGCAAACAGTCTGAAGTTGAGCGCACAGGATATAGATTTCGGCGGTGAGGCAACAGAGACACTTCCGTGTGAATACGGCGACGACGCACTGGAAATAGGATTTAACGCCGTCTACTTGAGCGATATTCTGTCGCATCTCGACACAGAGCGTGTCATGTTGAAGTTTAGCACGCCGACGCGGGCCGGCATCATTGTACCGGCGGAGGAATCGCAGCATGAGTCCACACTAATGCTTATCATGCCGGTCAGATTAAACTCGTAGACGGTGCGAGTGCGCCGAATCTGTTGTGCACCCGCTTCGGGTCATGCGAAGATATTCGGGAGCCCCGTCACAAGCGGGGCTGCCGTATTATAGGTAGGGAGGCGGATGCAGGTTCGCACGTTGCGTCTGAGAGAATTCCGCAACCATTTGGATTCGCATCTGCAGTTCGGTACCGGTATCACCCTTCTGCTGGGCGATAACGGTCAGGGAAAAACGAATGTGCTCGAGGCGATCTCGTATCTCAGCCTGAGCAAGAGCTTTTACGCCGCCAGCGATGCGCAGGTAGTAATGCTGGGGCACAACATGCTGGAGATTCAAGCGGCGATCGCGGATGCCGCCGGCAGAGTCTCCGACGTGCGTATCACCGCTGACGCACTGTCGGGAGAAAAGAGCGTCCAGGTAAACAGGAGCGAACTCGACCGGGTCTCGAGCCTGATTGGAATGTTTCCGGCGGTCATTCTTTCTCCGGAGCAGGGTGGCATTGTTGCAGGCGGTCCGGCAGAACGTCGCAAGTTCCTGGACCTCGTGCTCTGTCAGACAAGCCGCACATATCTGGCGGATATTCTCGAATACCGCAGGGTCTTGCGTCAGCGCAACAGACTGCTGCTGGATGCGCGCTTGAATGGCACAGCGCCTTCACGCGAATTGCCGGCATGGACAGAGGAGCTGGTCCGGCTCGGCAGCCGTCTTATCCACAAACGTGCATTGTTTGTGGAGGGTGTACGGGAGGCGTTCACGTCAGCGTATGGTTTCCTTGCGGGCGCATCTGCCGATGCAACTGTTCGCTATATGACCGCGGAGGGCATCGAGGAGCACATGGCGGTGGAGGTAATCGCCCAGCAGCTGCACGATGCTGTGGAGAAGCGAGCTGCCGAGGAGCGACGTCGCGGTGCCACGGTCGTCGGACCGCACCGGGATGATCTCTCCTTTGCGATCAACGGACTGGCGGCAGAGCGGTACGCGTCGCAGGGCGAACAGAAAACGGTTCTCATTGCCTTGAAGCTTTCCGAATACGATTATGTCACCATGCGCTGTGGTGAGACGCCGATACTGCTTCTTGATGACATCTTTGCGGAACTTGACCGCCACCGTGCAGCACGCGTGATGGAACGACTGCAAAAGGGCGGGCAGTGCGTCATCACCGCAACAGATGAATCACTGATTGGCGGCCGCGTGCAGTGGGACGGTGAGCACCGGAGGATCATTGTTGAGAGCGGAACGTGTCGTGAGGCGCCGGTCTGAGGCAAAAGGGAAGAAACATCACCCCGTGCCCATCAGCGTTGCAATTGCAGAGCTGGCGTCGTCGCTGGGGATTGACGGCACGCTGCGGCGATACTCGGTGATCGCCAGGTGGGCAGAAGTTGTGGGGGAACAGATTGCCAGGGTGACCGAGCCGCAGCGCATCGAACATGGTGTTCTGTTTGTGAGCGTCAAGACCGCCCCCTGGCGGGCCGAACTGTCGCTGAAGAGACTGCAGATCATGAAGAAGCTTAACACGGCAGCGGGTGCTGACGTGATACGCGATATCCGCTTTCGGTAGCCCGACACGATCTCTGTGTCGGGACCTAAACAGAGGGAGCAGTAAGAGAACATATGGCAAAGGCGACATCAGACCGGAAGAAAGCGCCTGCGGATACGAAAGTCAGCGCAAAGAACGCAGTGTCCGCAAACGGGACCGACGTGCATGCGTATACAGCAGAGGACATCACCGTTCTCAAAGGACTGGAAGCCGTACGCCGGCGGCCTGCGATGTATATCGGGGACATCAGTGCGCGCGGTTTGCACCATCTGATTTACGAAGTTGTGGACAACTCGATTGATGAAGCGCTGGCGGGCTATGCACACAACATCGAAGTGTCGCTGAACAAAGACGGTTCAGTGGCAGTGCTGGACGACGGCCGGGGCATTCCCACCGATATCCACAAGGAAGAGAAGCGCTCCGCTCTTGAAGTGGTCATGACCATGCTGCACGCCGGTGGGAAATTCGACAAGAACAGCTACAAAGTCTCCGGAGGCCTGCATGGCGTCGGTGTGTCCGTGGTCAATGCACTCAGCGAGTGGCTCGAAGCCGAGGTGTACCGCGACGGCAAGATCTGGCTCCAGAAATACCGTCGGGGTGAACCTGTTGCGCCGGCGAAAGTCACAGGGAAGGCGCCTGACGGAAAGACCGGAACGCTCATCACGTTCATGCCCGACGCACAAATATTCAAAATCAGAGTGTTCAAGTTTGAAACAGTTGCTGAACGATTGCGCGAGCTGGCATTTCTCAATCCTGAGGTGACACTCCGGATTGTTGACCGCCGCAACAAGAGTGAGCAGGAAGAGATATTCCACTTCAAAGGCGGCCTTGTGGAGTTCGTGAAGTACATTGATGCAACGCGTCCGGCCCTGGTGAAAAAACCGTTCTCTGCGAAGGGCGCCGAGAAGGACGAGAACGGCCGCACGGTGGAAGTGGAGGTGGCGTTTCAATACAATGATCAGTACAGCGAGAATATTTTCACGTACGTGAACAACATCAACACGCACGAGGGTGGGACGCATCTGATCGGTTTCAGAACAGCCCTGACGCGCTCTCTCAATGCGCACGCCTACAAGAGCGGCATCCTTAAGGAAGGCGGCATCGCGCTTTCCGGCGACGATTTCCGCGAAGGGTTCACAGGGGTCATCAGCGTTAAGGTGCCGGAGCCACAATTCGAAGGGCAGACAAAGACCAAGCTGGGGAATAGCGAAGTCAAGAGTATAGTGGAAGCGGTGATCGGTCCGGCGCTTATGTCCTGGCTCGAGGACAACACCGCCGATGCGCGGCGCATAATCGACAAAGCCATGAAGGCCGCGGAAGCCCGTGAGGCAGCACGCAAAGCGCGGGATCTCACGCGGCGCAAGAACGCACTGTCCTCCGGAGGGCTGCCGGGAAAACTTGCGGACTGTTCCATAAGCGATCCGGAACATTGTGAACTCTACCTTGTCGAGGGCGACTCTGCCGGGGGTAGTGCGAAGCAAGGGCGCGATCGCCGCTTCCAGGCGATTCTCCCCCTCAAAGGCAAGATCCTCAATGTCGAGAAGGCGCGTCTCCACAAAATCCTTGAGAATGAAGAAATCCGCAACATTTTTACGGCAATCGGCACAGGAGTGGGAGAGGAATTTGATGCCACAAAGGTGCGCTACAGTAAGATCATCCTGATGTGCGACGCTGACGTTGATGGTTCGCACATTCGCACGCTTCTTCTCACACTGCTCTACCGGCACATGAAGGAGCTGATCGAGTTGGGACATGTGTATATCGCGCAGCCGCCCCTCTTCAAGGTGAAAAAAGGAAAGCAGGAGCTGTATGCGTACGATGAAGCGGAGCGCGAAGAGATCGTCAAACGCATGAAAGGGGAGAAGGGCAAAAAAGCGGAAGAGGCTGCGGGGGAAGAACCGCATGAAGAAGGCGCAATGGTTCTGAGCAACGGCATCAGTATCTCCCGCTTCAAAGGCCTGGGAGAAATGAATCCCGAGCAATTGTGGGCAACCACGATGAATCCGGACACCCGCACAGTCCTGCAGGTGTCCATTGAAAACGCAGCAGATGCGGACCGTACGTTCTCCATTCTGATGGGTGATGATGTGGAACCCCGTCGGGAGTTCATTGAGAAGAACGCGAAGTATGTACGCAACCTGGACGTGTAAATTGGCGCGAGAATAAACGCATGGCGACAGTGACCGAAAAAATCATCCCTGTTGATATCGAAGACGAAATGCGCGGTTCGTACATCGACTACTCGATGTCCGTCATCGTTGCGCGCGCACTGCCGGATGTCCGTGATGGCTTGAAGCCCGTCCACCGGCGGGTGCTCTTCGGGATGCAGGACCTGGGACTGGCGGCCAACCGGCCGTATAAGAAATCGGCGCGCATCGTGGGTGAAGTGCTCGGCAAGTACCATCCCCATGGCGATTCAGCAGTGTACGACACGATGGTCCGCATGGCGCAGGATTTCTCGATGCGGTATCCGCTGGTCGACGGTCAGGGCAACTTCGGTTCCGTGGATGGGGATTCGGCTGCCGCGATGAGGTACACGGAAGCCCGGTTGGCCCGCATCGCCGAGGAGATGCTGAAGGATCTCGAGAAGAACACTGTCGATTTCACGCCGAACTTCGACGATACGCTGAAAGAGCCGTCGGTCCTTCCTGCCATGGTGCCGAATCTTCTTGTGAACGGGACAAGCGGTATTGCGGTCGGCATGGCGACCAATATCCCCCCGCACAACATGACCGAGGTGATTGACGGCTGCATTGCGCTGATCAAAGATGAGGGGTTGGATAACGAGAAGCTGATGAAGTTTGTGAAAGCTCCTGACTTTCCGACCGGGGGCATCATCTACGGATACGAGGGGGTCCGCGAAGCGTACACCACAGGCCGCGGCAGGATCGTGGTACGTGCTCGGGCGAGCATCGCACCAGGCAAGAACGACAGGCAAAGCATCATTGTCACGGAGATACCGTATCAAGTCAACAAGGCCAACCTGATCGAGAAGATTGCCGATCTCGTGAACGACAAAAAGCTCGAAGATATAGCTGATATCCGCGATGAATCGGATCGTGACGGACTCCGGATCGTTATTGAGCTGCGTCGTGATGCGAATGCTGAGGTGATTTTGAACAACCTCTTCAAGCACACGCAGATGCAGACCACCTTCGGCGTCATCATGCTGGCGCTGGTGGAAGGTCGGCCGAAAATCCTGACGCTCCGCGACATTATGCGAGCGTTTATCGATCACCGGAACAACGTGGTCGTTCGGCGTTCGAAGTTCGAGCTTGAAGAAGCGGAGAAACGCGCGCATATCCTCGAAGGCTACATTATCGCGCTCGACAACATCGACGC
>PMMO01000153.1 GCA_003162215.1 Ignavibacteriota bacterium | reverse complement strand
AGGAGCACAAAACACGCATTCAGTCGCAAGAGGAGCGGCGGCCCACCATCGAGTATGTGATATAATGGTTATGCCTTTGAACTCAAGAGCGCACGCTCTGCCGCTTCCTGTCGCTCCCCTTTCTTCCCGAAGACCCACATACATGCACCGAACCCGAGCAGCAGCGTGGTCATCGCGGCAACAGCGATGATCTCGTTTGTCTCGAGGGGTGTGAAGAACGCGGCCGACACAAGCAAGCCGATGAAGATAATCGTGCGGCCGACCAGCGGGAGCGTAGACACCTGCCGCTTCCCTGCTCCATAGACCTCCGTGGCCACGTCGATCGGCGTGTCGACCTTCTTGAAGAACTCCGCCACGATTCTCCGGTCTTCTTCTGTTTCCAACGAGAAGAGGCGCGCGAATCCGAACAGGCTTGCGCCCAGCCCGATCGCACTTGCGATGGCAAGGCTGCGCTGCCACAACGCCGGATCACCTACTACGGCAAAGCTGAACAGGGCGCCCATCGCGAGAGTGATGAGCAGGCAGAGGCCGGCCATCCCCGGCTTGCTGCGTTGATACAGCTTCCCGGTGAGTGGTGCGGTGACAAGCACGCCGAACGTGACGACGAAAGAAAGATACACTTGCGGTCCGATATCCCACCCGAGTAGATACCGTGTTGTTGCGCCGACAATCAATCCCCACGTGATGGCTCCGGCTGCCGACCATTTGGGGATGCGACGGAAGATGAGGCCGAACGCGATCGGTACGGCCACCGGGATATTGAAGAGCGTAAAAAATGCCTGCATCAGATTGAAGATGCCGAACTTGCTGTTGACAAAAAGAATGGCAAGAACCATGACCACCAGGCCGATGCTGAAAGCGGCAATGCGTCCGGCTTTCAGGAGCCCCTTGTCATCAAGATCCGGGCGGTACATGCCTTTGTAGATATCGTGGGAGATGATGGACGAGACCATGTTGTACACAGTGCTGAGCGTTGTCATTGTTGCAGCGAGCATTGCGGCGATGAACACGCCGATCAACCCGTGCGGCAGCAGCTTCATCACGAGTCCGACAAACACAAGATCCTGCGGATTTTTTCCGATGTAGGGCTGGAAGAACGGCACCTGGGAAAGATCAGGCCAGTACACTTTGGCCACCAGCGGGGGGATGCCGAACACGAGCGGGACGGAAAGCGCAAGTACCGCGGCGGTGCGTCCGACCCGCTTCGCGTTCTTCTCATCTTTCACTGAATAGAATCGTTGCGCACCACCTGACGCAAAACCGATGGACGAGATCAGCAGGATCGAAAGGAGCCAGTGCTCGGTGTAGTGTACTCCATTGTATGTGTGATCGAAGCTGAGTGGAGGCAACGCGTTGATCAAATTGCCGAGTCCGCCGATCATCTGGAGACTCAAGGGCATGACGACAAAGGTAATCCCCAGCAGGATCACTCCCTGGACCACATCCATTGCCATATCACCCCAGACGCCCCCGAGGAAGTTGTGCAGGAGCACGACGGATCCGATCATGAGCACAATCGCCGTGAGATCGATGCCGATGATGGGCGCAAAGAGCTTGCACGTGGAAGCGAGCTGGACTCCTCCCGAGAGGATGAAATTCGTGGAGATCACCCAGCTCAGAAATTGTTGCGTCGTAAGGTTGTACCGGCTCTGCGTGTACTGCATTGGCGAGATCGATCGCGTCCGGCGCCATTTGGTGGCGGTCATGGCCGTACCGATCAGATAGGCGATGGGGCCTGCGGAAAAATAGAGGATCGTAAACCAGCCGGTGGTGTAGGCGAAACCTGCAGCACCGGTGAAAATCCATGCACTGAAGTTCCCCATATACAGCGAGATGCCCGACATCCACCAGGGAATCATGCTGCCACCGGTGAAGTACTCCTTCCCTCCTTTGTTGATCTTCACGAAGAAGAGGCCGATGCCCATGATAACGAGGAAGTACGTGAAGACGATGATGAGATCGAAGGTATTTACCGACTTCATGGTGGTTCTCTGGAGCGGATGATGTGAAATGCGGAGGACGCTCTCTCATTCTACTGGAAGATTTTCAGAAAATCAAAGACAAAGTGTGAAACGCCGTGTCACCTAAGAAACAACCACGGGCTACAGAACCACGGGCGGCGAAATGAACGGAGCTTTCTGATCCAGGCGGGAAAGTCCGTGCCAAGTGCGAGATTTGTACTGTGCTGAGGATATTTGTCTGTCTGGTGTGTATATTTCATCCAATTCGCAATCACGGAAGGAAATCCCATGCGTACCGACTCTCTCCCGCGCACGTGTCCTCGTGTCCTCCTGCTGTTTTCCCTCTTGCTCTGCGCCATCGCCTTTGCGGCCGGTCAGACCCGTGTCACAGTGCATGCTGATCAAGGCAAAGATACCATCAGCCGGAACATCTACGGGCATTTCTCCGAACATCTCGGGCGTTGCATCTATGGCGGGTTCTACGTGGGGGAAGCTAGCACCGGCATTCCGAACACGCGCGGGATGAGGAATGATGTGGTTGCCGCTGTGCGGAAGCTCCGCATACCGGTCCTTCGTTGGCCGGGGGGATGTTTCGCTGATACGTATCATTGGAAGGATGGCGTCGGTCCCAAAGAACAGCGTCCGTCGATGGTGAACGTGTGGTGGGGCGGAACGACCGAGGACAACAGCTTCGGCACGCATGAGTTCCTTGATCTCTGCGAACAGCTTGGCGCCGAGCCATACTTCTCCGGGAACGTCGGGAGCGGCACGGTCGAGGAATTGAAGCACTGGGTGCAGTATGTGAATTCCCCGTCGGGGAATCCCTTGGCATCTCTTCGAAAGCAGAACGGCCATGAAGAACCCTGGAAGGTCCGCTATTGGGGAATCGGCAACGAAGCATGGGGGTGCGGCGGCGAAATGCGAGCGGAGCACTATGTCGATGTGTACAGAACGTTCGTCACATTCATGTCCAGCGGTTGGGGCAACCGGGGCCCCTTCCGCATAGCGTCAGGCGCAGCGGGGGGCGATTATCACTGGACTGAGGTTCTTATGCGCGATATCCCCCTCTCCCTGCTGGATGGCGTTGCTCTTCATCACTATGCGGTGATTGACTGGAACAAGAAGGGTTCCGCATCGGAGTTCACCACCGCCCAGTACTTTGCGTCGATGCGCGAGGCCTTGCGTATGGAGACGTTCGTGCAGAACCACATTGCCATCATGGACAAGTACGATCCCAAAAAGAAAGTTGCGCTGGTCGTGGACGAATGGGGCGGATGGTACGATACCGAGCCGGGCACGAACCCTTCATTCCTCTACCAGCAGAATACCATGCGCGATGCGATGATTGCAGGAGTGACGTTGAACACATTCAACAACCACTGCGACCGGGTCCGGATGGCAAACCTCGCGCAGACTGTCAACGTACTTCAGGCCGTGGTGCTGACCGATGGGCCGAAAATGCTCGTGACTCCCACGTATCACGTGATGGAAATGTACACTGTGCACCATGACGCGCTCATGTTGCCTGTCGAGACCGGGAGTCTGCCGTGCATCGCCGGGAAGGACACGCTGCAGGCGATTTCGGTCTCCGCCTCACGGGACCGTGAAGGGTTCACAAATATCTCGTTGGTGAATATTGATCCCGTGGAACGCCACGAGATTGAGGTCACTGTTGGCGGGAAGTCATTTGCATCGGTGGCCGGACGAATTCTTGCAGGGCGCACGCCTCAGGATCACAACACATTTGAAGATCCGCAGAAGATACACCCGGTGGATTTCAAAGATGTCAAGACGACAGGAACAGGTCTCCGGCTCACTCTCCCCCCTTGTTCCGTAGTGGTGCTGCACTGCCGTTAGAGGTGTTCAAGATTCAGGGATGCGGCAAATCACGTTCTTTCTTAAGCTCAGCGCATTTTGAAAACCCGTGATCGAGCATGAGTTTCTCTTCACAGACGAAGTGCGTGATGCTGCTCGATTTGTGAGATTTGCGGTGGTAGATTGAAAGAGATTTCGGGTGGGGTTCACTATCCGAGGATGAAACATCTATGAAGACTTTTCTACTATGTGTGGGACTGATCGTCATGCATGTCGCTGTTCTTGCCGAGACAATCACTCTTTCCGGGTCAGTTAAAGACAAGACTACTCTTGCCCCCATCGATTCCGCGCGCGTTGAGATCGTAAATGGGAGCAATCCCTCGGAAAGGTACTCTGTTATCACCAACTCCATCGGCGCGTGGTCGTACACTTTCGACATGACCGGTGTGCAGGGAGATCCGGGAGTGCCTTCGGCGTTTGCAGTAGAACAAAACTATCCCAATCCTTTCAATCCCTC
>PMMO01000253.1 GCA_003162215.1 Ignavibacteriota bacterium | reverse complement strand
CATGTTCATTGACACACACGCGCACCTGACGTCGCGCGAGTTTGATCTTGATCGGGACGCGGTGCTCTTTCGCGCGCGCGAGGCGGGCGTCGACATCATCATCAACCCGGGGACCGATCTGGCCGATAGCCGTCGGGCCGTCGAGCTTGCCGACCGTCACACCATGGTGTACGCTGCCGTAGGAATTCATCCGCACGAAGCCCGGCAGTCAACTTCTGACATTCTCCAGGAGATCGAAGAGCTCTCCCGTCACCCGAAGGTGGTGGCGATAGGCGAGATCGGCCTGGACTATCACTACGATCTCTCTCCCCGCACGGTACAGCAGGAGGTGTTCGCGGCGCAACTCGAGATCGCCGTCCGACGGAATCTGCCCGTGATCATCCACACCCGTGAATCGCTCGACGACACGATCGCAGCCGTCGCCCGGGTTATCGAGCGGTCACCGGACTGGCGGACCGTACGGGATACCGTCAATGGACGAAATACCTCCACACGGGGTGTCTTCCATTGCTTTCCGGGTGATGTTGCGACGGCATGGCGCCTTGTCGGCATGGGGTTTTACATTTCGTTGGCAGGGATCGTCACGTTTAAGAATCCCGGCGCAGCTGCCGATGTGGCAGCAAACGTCTCTACCGAACACCAGCTGCTTGAGACTGACAGCCCGTATCTTGCGCCGGTCCCCCACAGAGGCAAAAGGAACGAGCCGGCAAATATTCCTGTCATCGCAGCGCGTGTTGCAGAGCTCCAGAACCTCACCGTGGACGATATTACCCGTGCGGCCAACTACGGCGTATTCCGGTTGTTTGGCATCGGAGTTCCTCCGGCACCGCGATTCACGTATCCGCTAAAGAACTCGCTGTATATTAATCTCACCATCAGGTGCAATGCGGATTGTGTCTTCTGTGATCGCAAGGGTGAGGCCGTTGTCAAGGGGCACAACCTGAAGATCGAACGTGAACCATCCGCCGAAGAAGTGATTGCGGAGATTGGCGATCCGGGACGCTACAACGAGATTGTCTTTTGCGGGTATGGTGAGCCGACAATCCGTCTGGATGCACTCAAACAGGTGGCGCGCTGGGTGAAAGACAAGGGGGGGCGTACGCGCCTCAACACTGATGGACACGGCAACATCATCAATAAACGGAATATCCTCCCCGAGCTTGTCGGGTTGATTGATGCGGTCTCCATCAGTCTCAACTCTACCGATCCTGCGCAGTACGGGGCTCTCATGCGGCTGGATGGTGTGCGGTTCTTCCCTGCAATGCTTGAATTTGCGCGTGAGGCCGTGAAATCGCTTCCCCGGGTGGTCATGACGATTGTTGATCTTCAGGAAGTTGACGAAGACCGTGCCCGCAGGTTTGTTGAAGATGAAGTCGGCGCGGTGTTTTCCAAACGGCCGTTTTTCTAGTGATAATGACTCCACGCAACATCCTCGTCCTTGCCGAGGGGCAACTCGGTGATCTTCTTCTGCTCACTCCGGCTCTCCGCCTGATCAAAGACGGGCTGCCCGATTCCCGTATTACCGTGCTCATCCTTCAGCGCCGCGGGAGACAACGTCAGGAGCCGGAGGAAGCCGATCCCGTGCATGATGCCGATCCGCAGGGAACGGCAGCGGTGTTACTCGGCAGCAGTGCCGTTGACCGCGTTGTTGAATTCCAACGCCATCTCCTGAAATCCTTGAAAGGCATTGAGCGGGTCCGGGGGGAGTCCGGCGTCGTTCGGTGGGTTCGCAGTCAGAAGTTCGATCAAATCCTCTGCACATTCCCGGAGGACCGCTTCGCCATGCTCGCGTACATGTCCGGGGCGAAGATCCGTGTGGGCCAGCGCCAGCAGCGTCTTCGCTGGCTGTTGAATCGTACTCCTGATATCCAGAAAAGCGAAACAGGCGTGTTGGAGTACTACTGCGGCCTTGCCCGCGCTCTCGGGGCAGAGGGGGAGTCGCCCAGGACGGAGTTTGCCGTGAGCCCTGAGGCCATGCAGTGGGCCCGGGAGTGCATCGCGTTGCAGTGCGGGGAAGAACCGGCTCCCGTGGTCATTCATCCGGGAGCGAGCGGAGACTACAAGATCTGGCCGCCGGAGAGGTTTGCGGCCCTCGTGGATCGTTTGCACGAAAAGGATGTGCCTGTCCTGCTCTGCGGGGGTGAGGGGGACCGGGACGTGGTACAGAAGATCCGCTCACGTGTGCATCGTGCGCTGCCTGTAGTAATTACCGAGGGAAGTCTTCAGCGGCTGGCGGGAGTGTTTGCGCAAAGTGCGTTGGTGGTATCGAACGATTCAGGCCCGCGGCATCTGGCGATAGCGGTAGGCGCAAAGACCCTTGCGTTCTTTCGCCAGTACCACGATCGCGAATGGAATGTGTATCCCGAGACTGGTGACTGCAGGATTCTTCGCGGAAGGGATACGTGTAAAACATGTCCGGCAGGGCTCTGCGCCGACCGCGTGCCGCCGGGTGAACAATTCGGATCGCATTGCGTCCGCATGATCACGGTCGATCAGGCGGTGACAGCGATCCACACAATGCTTACCTCTTCTTGAGGCGGTACTCGTCGTACGTTTTCTGATGAGACGGATCGATCTTTGAGAGGTCGATGTAGAATGTGGGATCCGGATACTCTTGAAAAGTCTCCGCGATCTCCAGGTACTTTGTGTCAAACAGAACTTTCACCATCAGATTGCGGGCGTCGATCCCTTTCTTTGCCACGCCGATCTGTTCAATCGCACCCTTCATCTGTTCCCATGCCCTCTGTTTGTCCGACGCAAGCGAATCCAATCCGTTGAAATGATACCGGTAGAAGCTCGCGCGAACCGGATTGGCGGTCGGGTTCAGAATATCCGTCACCATTTGCGTTCTGCTGTAGCCTGTCGTAACCAGCTGCCATCCCTTCTGACTGCTTGTACGTGCCATGCTTGCCACATCTGATGCCTTCTGAAACCACGGTGTTCCACCGAGGCGTTCGTACGAATCGTAGTCATACCCCAGAATCAGGTAGATATAGAAGTCGAGTACACTTGTAAGATCGTTGTAAGCGTAGGGATTGTGGGAGATCGGACGTTCCTTCAGAAATGTAAACTCCCACGCCTCATCGAACAAGCGAACAGAAGCGGTGCTCTTCTTCGAACCAAAAATTGGTCGCTGACTCCCGACAAACACCTGTGCCAGGTACTTGTTCTCACCCGTCACACTCTGGATGAACACATCCATATTGCACTTCACCTTCACATCGAGCTGCTCCGTCCCCCATTGATAGTTGTTGACATAGTCGCGGATTTCGCTCTCGAAATCGCGTAGCAGGTCCTTGTTGGCGGTTCCGACGGCTTCGTAGTTGACTGTCACCGTGCAATCCACCTGTTGCGATAGTGCAGGCAGTGCACACAGTAGCATGAAAACGCCCAGCGCGCTACATCGCGAAGTATTCGATAGGGACATGGTTGCTCCTTGTACGGTCTATAGGAGCCAATATACTGCTTTCTCGCCATCTGTTCAATGCTCATATCGTAAATCTGACCGTTTCGGTGTAGTAACAGAAGGAGGTGATCCATGCCACCTTTTGCAGCCCGGACAGCAATGATACTCGCAGTCTTTCTCTGTCCCCGTTCCCATGCGGCATTCGAGGCCTCTGCGGCCGGTCCAAGATCGGCCTCACTCGCGAATGCAATTGTCGCCGCCCCTCCCGACGGTTGGGCTCCGTTCATGAATCCGGCCGGTGTGGCGTTCTGCCGTTCCTTAAGCATCGGCGTCTTTCATATTCCGGGTCTCTTTGGATTGTCGGAGTTGCGCTTCTCAGGCGTTGGGCTGTCGGTCCCTGCGGCAGGCGTTGGTCTGGCGATTTCAGCCACGTGGTTTGGATGGGATTTGTACAAAGAAACCTCCATCCGGTTCGCGGTTGGCAAGAAGGTGTCCTCCGGGCTTGGACTCGGCTTGCGGTGTCAAATGAACAGACTCGCAATCAGCGGGTACGGTTCATGCACCACATTCACTCTTGATCTGGGCATCCGTATCGAGTGTTCACACAGTCTTGCGATCGGAGGGATCTTGACTAATGTGACCGCATCTGCGCTGCAGGTATCCACTGAAACCCTTCCGCAAGATCTGAGTGGGGGAATATGGTACGCACCAATTCCGGAGCTGCACATTACACTCGAGGCGGGAAAAGAGTTGCTGTCGGCGCCGGAGATCCGTGTTGGCGTGGAGGTGGACATCCTCAAGCAGCTGACCCTTCGTGCCGGCATCATCGACAATCCTTCAGTTGTCACCGGCGGTTGTGCATTCCGCGCGGCAGATGTCACGGTGGACTATGCTTTCGCCTATCACTGGGTGCTTGGCGCTACGCATGAGATCGGTCTCACGATCTCCTTCCCATAGCGCGTGGTGGTTCATCACGGCGGCACTTCTGGCGGTTCTTTTGGCGACCCTGTGCCCACCGGGCTTGATCCACGCAACGGTTGTGGATGCTCCAGACACGCTTCACTCGGCAACCGACACAACGACAGTTCTCGCACTCGAAGATATTCTTGAAAATTCTCTGGGGCTCGAGATGGACCAGGATCTCTTCGAGCGTCTGATCTGGCTTCGCGACCATCCCATCGATCTCAATGAAACCGACAGAGACGCGTTGCTCTCCATCCCCGGTGTGTCATCGGCTGAAGTAGATGCAATACAACGCCACCGCCGAACCCACGGAGCGTTCAGGGAGACATTGGATCTGGCAGGCGTTGAGGGTGTGACCGCAAGGACATGGGATTTGGTGCGCCCCTTTGTTACCGTATCGCCCCGCCGGCTGGCTCTGCTGGATTTCCGCGCACGCACGATCTGTCCGCTTCAAGGGTCACCTGAAGCTGATACCACGTATCTGGGATCAACTGTTGCCTCGTATGGTCGGTTGATCTTTTCTCCTTCGAGGGGATGGGAGTGCGGTGCAGTGTTTTTGGCCGGCGAAGGTGAACGGCTCGAAGACGGATTTCTGTCAGGATATGTCCAACATGAGTCATCGGGATTTGTAAGGCGTGTGATCGTCGGTGATTTTGCCGCGACGGCGGGATCGGGATTGATATGGGGTCAGGCATTGCGAAGGGATGCCTCGATTGTAAGCTTGATGAGCGGGTATCTGAGCCCGCACCGCTCTTCAGGAGAACAGGGCTTCGTACGGGGGATTGGCGCGAGCGTTGCCTTGCCCATCGGGAGCGGTGAGGCGAGACTGCATGTTCTGGTCTCTCGTACTCCGTGCTCTGCAACGGTTGACAATACGGATGAGATTACAAGTCTTGCCGCGGGAGGGATTTTTAACACATCCAGCACGCTGGAGAGGAAAAATGCCGGCCACTTCTCATCCCTCGGTGGACGGTTAGAGTTCCTTGCTCCCGGCAAGCTGCGACTGGGGATGACTGCGCTAAGGTCGTTGTTCGATCATTCAATTCGTGCTGATCGCCCCTTTGAAATTTCAGGAAAGGATTTCGGATCAATCGGCGTTGACGGAGTGGTGAGTACCGGTCCGGCACGATGTGCAATGGAATACGCGGTCACGCCAGAGGGAACCGGAATCTCTGCATCGATCGATATGAGCATCGGGCACGGGTGTGCGACGCACATTCTTTTCCGGCGCTGTGAGCCGGGCTTTCACAGTCTGCTGGGACTGGGAGGGGGATTTGGTGACGCCATCCGCAACACGAACGAAGTGCGGTGGAGTATGGAAGTCTCGCCTTCCAGCGATTCGTATCTGCACTGGGATGTCGTCCAGTTCAGGAAACCCTGGCGAACAGCATTGGAGCTCTTCCCGATTGGAGGCAGAGAGATTGCCGGCGAAGCCGGGCTCCGCCTGGCGAAAGGATTTCAGCTCACGCTTCGAGGAGAGGAGCGGTGGGCCGAACATTCGGTGAAAACAAACGAAGGTGGGCGATCGGTCATGAATGAACCACGCCGAAGATTCCAATGCACGGGGAACTTCACCCGCGGGGCACACTGGCATGTACGTGGTCGTATCGAAATCTTGAAATTCCTCAATCCGGTGACTGGATCGGATGAGAATGGCTGGTTGGCAAGTGGGGATGTGCATTGGGAACCCGTGCGCTGGCTGGCGATATCCGCTCGCGTGACGATATTCCAGAGCGATTCATACGATTCCAGGCTCTATGCCATTGAATCAAACGTGGATGGGCTAGGGGCTTCGAAACTGCTTACCGGAACAGGGCGGAGATGGTACTGCCTTGTGGTCTGCCGGCCGCTTCCATCGTTGCGCGTATCAACCCGCTATGCTTCCACAGAACACGTAATCGGTGCTCGTAGCCTGGGACGCGAGTCCCAGCTGACCCTTCAGGTTGATTTTCAGATTGATCCACCATAGATTGGTAGAGAGTCCCACTATCCATCCTTGAACCAGGAACCACACCATGACTGCAGTTGTCGTCGGCATTGACGTAGGAGGAACGAACACCAAATTCGGCTTTGTTGACAAAGATGGCCGTTGTCTCCGTGAGGCCTCTATTCTCACGAATGCCCATGAAGAAGCCACAATGTTTGTCAGCCGCGTCGTAGAGGCCATCCAGCATGAATTTGTCTCCCTCAGGGGCACACACATGCTGGTCGGGATAGGCATCGGTGCGCCGAATGCCAATTATTACAGGGGGACTGTGGAAGATCCCCCGAATCTGAATTGGAAAGGAGTGGTGGATGTCGTCGGGTTATTCAAGAAATACTTCACGCTCCCGGTGGTGATCACCAACGATGCCAATGCTGCCGCGTTGGGGGAAGGCATGTTCGGCGCTGTTAAGGGAATGAAGGACTACATCGTGATCACGCTTGGCACCGGCGTCGGGAGCGGGCTTGTCGCGAACGGTCAACTGATCTACGGCGCCAGCGGTTTTGCCGGAGAGCTGGGCCACACCATTGTCGATGTGAATGGACGCTGGTGTGGATGCGGCAGGCAGGGATGTCTTGAGACGTACGCATCGGCNNGGCGGCATATGCCGCACGGTGTTCGAATTGTTGGCAATGCGGCGCGATGAATCTGAATTGCGGTCGATTCCATTTGACCAGCTGACGGCAAAAATGATTACCGAAGCAGCCCGGCGAGGGGATCGAATAGCAAAGGAGGCATTCGAAACGACCGGTCGCATTCTCGGGATGAAATTAGCCGACGCGGTCGCGCATACAAATCCCGAAGCGATCGTGCTTTTTGGGGGACTTGCGAATGCGGGGGATCTGATTTTCGAGCCAACGCATCGCTACATGGAGAAGTTCATGTTGAACATCTTCCGGAACAAAGTAAAGTTGCTTCCCTCCGGTCTCACCGAAGGGAATACCGCGGTTCTCGGTGCAGCCGCTCTCATCTGGAATGAGCTTTCCAGCAAGCCTCATTCCAGTTGACCGGCAGTTTGACGGGTGACCGCCGGATCTGCGACAGATCTCTGGGGCCGTCATATTGTGTGACGGTCCCTTTTTTTGTACTTTGCGTAGGAATTGGAGAGGAGCCGGCGGGAGAATGGGGTGCAAACGCGTTGTTGTGGCAATGAGCGGGGGGGTGGATTCGTCGGTGGCGGCTGCGCTGCTCGTCGAGCAGGGTTTCGAAGTCATTGGCATCACGCTGAAGACCTACAAGTATGAAGAGGTGGGCGGGAACACCGACAATGCATCCAGCTGCTGTTCACTCGACGGCATTCATGATGCCCGCGCGGTGGCTGCACATCTGGGTATACCGCACTATGTTCTGGATTTCAGTGCCCCCTTTGCCGCAGAGGTGATTGACAATTTTGTAGCTGAGTACTTGCTCGGCCGAACACCGAACCCGTGTGTGATCTGCAATCGGAAGATCAAATGGGAGGAATTGCTTCGGAAGAGTGAGGCCCTGGGAGCCGGGGGGATCGCGACCGGCCACTATGCGGCGGTTCGCCGTGAAGACGCCAGTGGCAGATGGCTGCTTTCGCGGGGCCGTGACAACCGGAAGGACCAGTCGTACGCGCTCTGGGGACTCACGCAGGAATCTCTCCGGCGCACGCTCTTTCCGCTCGCAACGATGACAAAGGAAGAGGCCCGCGAACACGCCGCCCGATGCGGTCTACCAGTGGCTGCCAAGGGGGAGAGCTTTGAGATCTGTTTCATCCCCGACAACAACTACGCGAGGTTTCTGAAAGAGCGGTTGCCGGATCTTGAAGAGCGCGTGCAGGGAGGGGAGTTGCGTCTGGATGGTCAGACGATCGGCTCGCACAAGGGATACCCCTTCTACACCATCGGACAACGGAAGGGATTGGGTGTTGCAACAGGGGAGCCCCTCTACGTCACCGGCATCGACGTGCCCGCCAACAGAGTGGAACTCGGGCGTGAGAAAGATCTGCTCTCACGGGGACTCATTGCGCGCAATGTCAACCTGATCAAGTACCCCGATTGTCATGTGCCAATGCGTGTGATGGCAAAGGTCCGGTACAAAGACGAAGGAGCTGCCGCGAGTGCACGCACACTCGATGATGGGCGACTTGAAGTGCTCTACGACGCGCCGCGGAGAGCAATTACTCCCGGCCAATCCGTTGTGTTGTACGAAGAAGATGACGTTGTCGGAGGAGGAATTATTGACGACATTCTCCGCTGATCTGTTTTCTTACGAACAGGAGTTCACATGCGCGTAACAACCAGAGGGGTGAATATCTATGGTTTCATCGCCATTGTAGTGATGCTCGTGATGGTGGCGATAGTTTTGTTCCAGTGGCTTCCGAGAATATGGCACTGGCGGCTCTTCGCGATAGCGTTGACGCTTTTCAGTATCCGGATCGCATTGCGGNNCGGCTTGCGCTCGCGCGCCAGAAACGTCTTGACGATGAAGAGAGGGTGAAAACGCAGGGGACAAGAGACGAGACCGGCGGGGATCCGTCGCAAGACAAACGGACATGATACGCATCGGCATTCTCGGCACTGCCTCCATTGCACGGCTCTTCTTCGGCGAGCCGTTGAAGCATGCCTCCATCCTGGGAATAGCCAGTCGTGACGTGACGCGTGCCGTCGAATTTGCCAAACACTACGGCATCCCGCGCGTCTTTCCATCCTATGAGGCGCTGATCGCCGACGAAGAAATCGACGCGGTGTATATCCCTCTTCCTCCCCACCTTCATTGTACGTATACGATAAAAGCAGCGGAAGCCGGCAAACATGTCCTTGTCGAAAAACCTGCAGCTCCTTCATCGGACGAGATCGCACAGATGATCGATGCCTGCCGCAAACACCACGTGGTGTTGATGGAAGGGTTCATGTACAGATTCAAGGCTATCCACCACAGGGTGCGTGGTCTCGTCCAGGAAGGCGTGCTCGGGACGATTCACTATCTTGATTTCAGCTGGGCATTCAACATCAGGAAGCTAGCGCGCAGCCCGTTTCGGCTCGACAGGATGGCCGGAGGCGGGGCCCTGAATGACCTGGGCATCTATGGTCTCGACTTCCTGCATTTCCTGGGTTTTCCTGACCCGACACTTATCCACGTGAGCATTAAGCGCGACGGTCCGGCCGGTGTTGACATGTTCACACACATGACCTGGCAGGCAGGACCGACGTTTGCTTCAATCACCTGCGGGTTCACGTGTGACGCCAACTACTACACTGTGTGTGGTGAGTTGGGATCGGTGACGGTTCCCGGCTCTCTCTCCGGGCGCATTCGTGACAACATGCTGCATCTCCATCTCCTGCACAGCGATCATCGCGCTGACGAGACTTTTCCTGCGGAGAATCCCTACGTGAAGGAGCTTGATCACTTCGCCGTGTGTATTGAGACAGGGCAGGAGCCGGAGACGGGAGGGGGGAACGCGTTGCGGAACATGCGTCTTGTTGAGGCGGTGCGGGAGCGGGGACAGCTGTCTTGAGCACATTGGCGCGACGCGTCATTGAAACGCGCCGCGCCGTGTAGCACGTTTACCGAGGATCTTGCTTTCCGGCAATCGTGTAGA
>PMMO01000129.1 GCA_003162215.1 Ignavibacteriota bacterium | reverse complement strand
CGTCTGGTGGAACCGGCTGTGAGTCTTGATCTTTCGGGAATTTCAATCAGGTGTTTTCCCTTGAAACCAGCGAGGCACAGGCTTTGATAGATGGTGAACTCGCTCCGCCGCGAAGCGCTCAATGCTGGAGCGCGTCAATCAACTGATTCAACTTCGTCAGCATTTCCTGCACCTGGGCGCGCGTGGGCGTTGAAATTCCCACCAGCATGACCACGGCCGCCACGATGTCTGTTGTTCGGATCATATGATTATTACACAATGACGGGCAATTTTTCGAACTCCAGCAAACAAAATCACTGCGCCACAACATTTGCCAGGATACGGAACGCCCCAGCATCCACATTCATCCACTGCGGTCCCAACGCCAGGTCCAGATATGTCATGTGCCCCTTGCCAAGGATTCTGGTCGCCATGAGTGGCATGCCATCCAGCGATCGCACAGGGACCCGGACATCCGATCCTGCACCGCGAAGTTGTACGGTGTTAAAACATCTCCTTTGCAGCCAACCTGCAAAGTCATTCTGTCCGATGCGGTTCGGGCCTGCCAGCAACGCATCGAGCGAATCGAGGGTCACCTCAGCTCCCGGCGGCAAGCCGTTCGACTGTTCGAGGTGGAGTTCGCTCCACAGAGACGACCCGTTCCAGGGAACCGGATCTTGGGCGAGGATCACCAGGTGACCGCCGCCGGCAGTGAAGTCCTTCAGGGCTTCAGCTCCTGCGGGTTGCAGACCTTTCAGTGTAAGGGCTCTGCGATCAATGATGATCGTCTGCACCCCCGAGAGCGTTTGGCTGCTCAAGCGTTCCGGGGAAATTTCCTCCACCCGGCGATAACCTAATCGACGCAGGGTTTCTTTTGCCGCGCTCGAGTTCCATCCGCTGAGAAGTCCGATTTTTCTCAGTGTATCCGCATTGCACGCGAATTTCCGTACCACAAAACGGGTCACCGGAACTCCCCCGTATGTCACCGGAACCACATACGATCCATCAGCAACAGAATCCCGCCATGCGAGGCGAAGCGTGTCGATCTTTGCCGCCTCTTTCCAGTTCAGGGCAATCCTTGCCATGGTGGATGAAGCCAGTGAATCGTTCACCATGAGCTGGTCGGCCACGCCATCGCGGCTGTGGTTTGTCAAGCGTGTCACCAGCTGTTCACCGTCGACCCACCGCACGACCGGCGTCAGGGTTTCCGCTGTAAAACGCGGCGCATAGAATAGCCGCGGTGTGATCCGATACACAAAGGATTCTTCTCTCTTTATCCCTGCGTGCACCAGAATGGTGCTGAACATGTGCCCTACGGTCGGACGGGTATCGGCATTCTGTGCGAAAGGAAGGTCATACTCGATTCTCTCCGGCGTGATCAGCCGCAGCGTATCCCCGGCTTTCACAGGAATACGGTTCTTCAACGACTCGTTGACGATCCACCCTCGTCCGACTTCCGGTATGAGCAATTCCATGGCCGATGTCCGGATCCCGGCGTGAATCTCGTTGATGCCGAAGCGCACCAGCTGTCGTTCGCACAGCACAGCGTATTCCAGGGAGTATCTCACGCTTACGCCCAATGCGGATGCGCGGAGTCGTTCGAGCGCTTCCTTCCAATCCAGCACAATCTTGTGCTCCAGGGATGCATCGTGCGTCGTCCGCACGATCGCGCGGTCGACCGCCTGAAGCATGGGCAGAATACGGGGGATCAAGAGTCTGCCTGCCACCTGTCCACCAAGTGCAACCTGTGCGAGGTTCCGGATTAGCTTGTCGAGCGCGCGGAGCGAATCGGGCATCCGGCCTGCCAGCGGCAGGTCCTTTCGCCCGAACACATTCTGCGCACCCCGGGGATAGATCACGGCATATTTGCCCGCAGTCCGTTGTTCCCACGCATGCCGTTGAATCCGGATGGAGGCATAGGCCGCACCGGCGGAATCGCCGAGACTCGCATAGGGGACTTTCCACACGGGGTGGATCTCCCGTACGAACGGTTTCATGGGTACACCCGTCGACCCCTCAACGAGCACCTGTCCGGGCCGCACCTTCAGTCGCGCACAGACCTGCAGGAGCGTTTCCCGCAGCAGTGCTGTTGCGGCCGATGCATTTCCCTCCCGCTTGTCCGACATCACCAGGATCAGATCAGGCTGTGTCGGCTCTATCACGCGTTGCAGGCGGAATGCCAGCGTATCCCGGTGCCACATCGCGCCCGTTTCTTTCAGAGAGAGAGCGCCATCGAGATCCGGCATGTTCATAAAGATTGCTTCCGCATCCAGGCGCATCATCGCTTTTGACGCCTCAACGCGACGCACTGCAGCTACATCGAATGGGTAGAGTTCCTCTGCGTCGAGCTCTCCCTTTTCGCCGTTTGTCACATAGAGGTTTGTAAGCTGGGCCCCGCGTCCCATCCGCAGGTACGCAAGCGCAGTAAAGTCTTCTTCACCCGGCCGTAACGTGATACTGATAACACGCAGATGTTCCCGGAGTTCAAGGGCATGCTGGGTAATGGCGGCTTTGCCGGTGTCGGGAAAGAAGTTCGTGGCGGCGATAGTAAATGTACTGCTATGTGCCAGAAGTACGACAAAGAGACAGGCAGCCTTCAGCAAATAGCGCATGGTGTGTTTGTCAATCGTCATGATCGTTAAATATTCTGCGTCCTTTCTGCTCTACCCCTCGCGATTCGCCGTATTTCTCAATCTCACCCGACCAAACCCCTTCGTCCATCTTCAATAATGTATGAACCCTTCCCCGAAGAAACAACAAAGGGCTGTCCCGCACAAAGCAGGACAGCCCTTGACTACCAGACAGCATCAGCTTAGAAGCCGACCTTCAACGAAAAAACGGTGTTCGCATCGAACAGCTGGACCTGCCGGTAGGCGAAGTCCACTGCCAGATTTGCACCGCCCGTATTGTAGGTGACGCCGAAGCCGACTGTTGCACCGAAGATGCGGTCATTCTTGTCCTTGATCTGCGGGTAGAAATCGTAGCCGCCGCGTGCAAACAGACCGACGCCGCTCAGCGTGATGCCGTATTCACCGCCCAGACGGTATTCATCGACGTACAGGTTGTTGCTGGCGTAGGACCCGCTGATGTTGTACATCATGTTGTCCTCCACCTTCCCGCCGTACGATGCACCGAGCTCGATCATGGACGGAAGTTCGAAACCGGCGGCTTCACTCGCGAAATACTGCTCCGGTCGCAACCCCTCGCTGGAGGTCGCAAGGTGGAGCAGACCGCTGCCACTATACTTCATCTGCGGTCCGATGTTCTTGATCGTGATACCGAGCGCCAATCCGCTCAGGTTCAGCAGTCCACGATACTGCACGCCGACGTCAAACGCGAGACCGCTTGACGATACGCGAGCGATCGTTTCGCTGATGAACTTTGCGGTCACGCCCACGGACGCCGCGTCGGTAATCTGACGGGAATACGTGAGTCCAAGCGTCATGTAGCTCGGTGAATACGTTGCGCCCGAGAGTCCCTGGGGATCATCAACGGTAGTAAGGGGAATATCACCGAAGTCGAGGCTCTTGAGGCTCAGGGCGACGGAGCCGAATTCGCCGAACTTGGCGCCCACGGCGCCGTAGCTCACGCGGATATCGGCAATATAGGACATGCTCGAGAACATTCCCTCGGCGCCGCCGTTCATACGGGCAACACCGGCGGGGTTCCAGTGAATGGACTCGAGTCCTTCGGAACTGGCGATCGACGCGCCACCTTGCGCGAGATCCCGGGCTCCGACCGGAATTAACAATTCCGATGCAGCTGCGGTGCCGATTCTCTGGTTCTGCGCGACGCCGGTCGTGGCGACCAGCAGCACTGCCACGCAGAGAAGGAGGGCACCAACGAAAAAGCTCTTTTTCATACTAGACTCTCCTATTGGTCGTCATAGTGATTTCGTTTGATGGTCCCTTCCATCAGAAGTTGTTCGGCACTTCCTGCTCTTGGATAACAGCAAGCTTGACGACCTTGGTCGCGCCGATGCCCGGCATGTCGACATGCACAATGTACATACCGGATGCCACCGGGAAGTTATCCTGGTTGGCAAGATCCCATTGAATGAACTGCGTACCGTCGTCTTTTCTGAGTGTACGCACAAGCTGACCCGCCAGGTTGAAGATCCTCAGGGTCGCCTGCGGCGGCAAGCCGTTGAAGGTGACGAAGCGGGTGGTGCGGCTCCGCTCCAACGGGTTGTAGGCATAGTACGGATTCGGGAAGACATTGACCCGGCCAACATCGGACTTTGCCAAACTGGCGTCATATGATTGCGCAGTCGGCGTGGTCCAGGTGTAGGTGTCCGCTTTCGGGTTCATCGTGTTGGCAAATTTCAACTGGATGATGTCGCCGGTATCCCAATGGCTGGGGCTTCCGCTGAATCGCGGAATGATCGTCCAGGTTCCCTTCGGATTGGCTCGATGGAAGAGACCCTTGGCTGTGATATTCGCCACGGCTGTATCTGGATCATATGGTGTGGCAATAGCCTCGATATAGGCACGGCCACCCCAGATCCTCATATAAAGAGGAACGCCGGCGCTGCCCCATGGCGACTTGCCATCTGCGTTGCGATCGCGATCAGAAACATTGATCTGACGGTGCCGTCCATTCGCATCGTTCTCCCAAAGCTCAAATGGGATGCGGAGCCGCCGCGGATTTGCGAACCCGCCGTTATAGACAGTCGCGATTGAACCGCCGGACACGATCACCGTGTCTTCCGGAGATGTGCCATCAGCTGCCTTGGCGCGGACACCAGTGAAACGGAGTTCAAGATCTTGCACGAGGTCTTCCTGGGTGACGGCCGAACCGCTACCCCATGCCTCTGAAGCGAGATCTGTAAAGATACCGCCGAAGGCAGTATACCCACCGGTACCACCTGACGGAGGCAGGAACTCCGGAGTGGTCGCTACGGCTTTCACCAACTGGTTCCAACCACCAATCAACGTCGGGGCTGAGAAGGTCACCTTGCCGATTTTGAATTGGAAACCATCCGTGATGGCAAAGGTGTTATCCGGAACAACGGCCGTCGGATTATAGTTGTAGTCCTGCTGGAACGACAACAGGCGGGTTGTGCCGCGATCCAGAAACCATGGATACGTCAAAACCGTCATTGGGGCAACAACTTCGCCACCCGGATTGGCTGCCGTACGGAGCGACAGGTATACGCTTCCGGCGGCCATCGAATCTATATTGGCCTTCGTCAAGGGTTGTGTGGCATCTGTTGACGTCCAGGTACCCGAACCTTCCAGGAACCGTAGCCCGCTCACCAATACGACGTTCACTGGAATGTTCTTGATCACTGCACCGGTCGGGAGGATGCCGTCCGCATCGAGGGGTCCGAGCTGCAACACTGCAGCCGTGACCGGACCCGTCAACGAATCCAGGTTCGTCAGCTTGAGCTCATACGCCATCGCGTTCTGGGCCGCACTCTGCACGGTCCAGCTTGATGTCAACTCGTAGATCGTGTATGTGGCATCGTTGACGTCGGTACCTTGGTTCTTGAATCCTGCGCTGAACCGGTCAGGGTTCAAATAGAAGCCAACGGTATAGCTTGCACCCTTCAACTGTGCCGGGTCCACCACCTTCAGAGACATCGTTGCATCGCCGATCCCGCTGGCATGCGTGATTGTCTTATCATCACCCGGTGCTGTAGCAAACGTGACACCAGGATTCGGCGGTTGCGGAATCACCGCATACACGTTCGGCTGTGATTCGAGGGATGCCGGGAGGTACCCGATCTTGGAGACTGAGTAGGCCGTGACGGCTACGTAATACTCCGTCCCATTGTTCAGCCGCGGAATGTCACGGATGTAGTCCTTGTCGAGCACGAAGAATCGCGTGATGCCGCTGTTTGAACCGAACTGGACGGCCTTCTGCAGGATCTTCCCGGAGGCCGCGTCAAACTGCAGATCGAGCACGACTGCCGGATCCGACGTGAGGTCATACGTCGCCAGCCGCTTCCCGTCGGACAGGGCCGAGGCCTTGCTTGGCAATTGATAGACGTTATACCCTTCAAACGCGTAGTCGCCGGGCACGTTCACAACGTTCTCGATGGCGTTGACAGAAGTGAGGTCGGAACCCCACTCGAGAACCACTTTCCCGTCCAGCTGCGTAAACTTCAAGGGAGGAGCAGCCGGGGCCTTCGGCACGGCAAACAGGGCGTTGTACGTATTCTGCACGAAACCATCATTGAATTTCATAATGGACACGCTGGAAAGACGATCAGATCCGAGTCCTGCCACCGTTCCCACCACCACTTCCTGCGTGTCTCCCGGCGCCAGACTAAACGGTCCGGAGCAAAGAAGGATGCGACGGTCGCCCGGAGGGAAGGAGAAATCGGTGCCAACACCATCGACGAATCCCGATCCGGTAACAGGATCACCCGTGAGAACAAAAGGACCCGGTGTGATGCCCGGAGGGAAAGGATAACTCCGCTCCGGCACCGAAGAAAGATCGGGGCGCAGACCGCGGAGCATGCGATAGAATTCCAGCGTGGACTCATAGGACGCGCCGGCCTGGTTCTGGAGGGACGGGTCGCTGATCGGGCTTCCCGCAGAGAAGTAAACGAACGCTGTCATGGGCAGGTTCTTCTTGCCGCTGACGCGTTTCAGGTCCCAAATACCCGAGTCGCCGGGGCCACCTGGAACAAGCGGGCCCTGCAAGAAGTCGTAGCCCGATGCCGCCGGGGCGAGTCCAAACTTCTTGTATTCAAGGTCAACCGCGTTGCCATTGTATGCATAGCCCAGGCTCAGGGTCGTATCGCATCCGGCAAGGTCGTCACCGGAATCGCCGACGTCAGGATCTGACCACTGCATAATGTACGTACTGTCGACATAGAAGGCGCCTTTGGCACCCGTGCCGACGTCGACGCCACCCTTGTTTATCAGCTTCAGCCGTTTGAAATAGAGGTTGCCAAGAGCATCCGTGCGCTTGTACCCCCACATCGTGACCTGACCTTCCAGACCAATCGGCTCAGACATATAGAGGCCGTTAACTGCGGAAGGATCGAGGTCGTTGTAGACGGTCCAGATGACCTGGTCGGCCGGAGAATTGGGATCTGCTCCAGCAACACCGGGTTCATCATACTTGCCGGAAACAAGGTTATCGACGGTGAACGTGTCGCTGAATGGCGGCGGTGCCTGGTAGCCGGGTGTCCCATTGCGCTCGACATACGGCGCACCAAGGTCGACCGGCCAACCTGCCCAATCGGCGGCATACTGCGCACGAACAGACGCCATCTGATCGGCCGTCACCGAGCTTTCGGTGATGGTGTTCAGCGTCGCGGCATCGCCGCGCACTTCGTTGTCCGTCATGCTTGCATAATCGCGACGGATACGAAAGACGCGCGAACGCGCATCGGCCGGAGACACTGCAACTGCACCGGCACCAAAACCGTTCACTTTTCCAGCCCGCGTACCCTGGTTATAGGTCTGCCCGCCTACGCGAATAATCATGGTCGGGCTCGCGGTATGTGCAGCATCTGTATACACCTTGCCTCCCCACACGAAACCGTCTTCGTAGATGGCGGTTGTTGTTCCCTTCGGGTAGTAGAACCCCGCCTGATCAGCCGGACTGTGATTCCCTTGGCCGTCAGACCTGAAGAACGAAGCGACGTTGTTGATATTCAACATTGTCAGGCTCGGTGTCCCCGCCGTTTTTGCAAGAGGGGACACTCCTTCCTTCTTATCCGGCCCCTTGGCGCTTGCGCTGCCCACAAGAAGGGCAACGACGGCAAGGAGCGCGATGAAGTACCGGAAGGATGAAACGGTGTTATGTGTCATATTCCTTAACTCCTGATTATTGAGCTTGTGGAGAACTGATCAATTCACCTGGGCCGCTGCCGCCGGTACATCCGGCCGCCGCGGAACAGGCAGGCCCGTCTAAATTTCAGCCCTCACACCAACGCGAATCTGCCGTGGGTTGCCGTAGATGTCGCCGCCGAGATATGCGCCGCGGGCGGTACTCGTACCTAGATACGACCAACGGTTGTCAAGATTGATGGCTTTATAGAACGCCTCATAATTCGGAATTTGGTTGAACTGTGCAGCCAGCGGGTTTGTCAACCAACCGTCATCCGAAGCAGAACCTGTGTTCGGATAGAGATTGATCACCTGCTTGGTGTTCAACAGGTTCGTGACGTCCACATACGCTTCCATCTTCACCGGACCGAGACTGAATTCCTTGCTGATGCTCACGTCGATATTGAAGAAGAACGGCGTTGTGGAATTGTTGACCGGCTCTGCCGGATAGCTGTACCGTGGGTCATTCATTGGATACGTACCCACCGTCCATGCATCGGACTGCCCCAGACTGGAGAGCGGTTTGATCTTCGTGTAGGGGTGCCCGCTATTGAAACTGAAGAGCACAGTCCCGCCGAGACCGGCAAGGATGGGCCCGTACCTATCATAATCAGCCTGCTCACCCGGCCAGCGATAGTCGAGCAAAACAGTGCCGCGGTGGGTCTGGTTGAAGGTCAGCGGATTGATGAAGTTGATCTGCCGCCCAATGCCCTGCTCAATGACGCCGAACCCGCTGGTCGGGCTCGAACCCGTCCCTTGGGCATCGGACAGCGTGTAGTTCACGCGCGCCGCAAGATGGTTGCTGGGCGTCCGGCGGAGTTCGAGGGTCAACTCGATACCCTTCACCGTACCAAAATCTTCGTTCAGGTAGGCGCGATACAGAGATACGCCTTGGGCGGTAACTACGTTTCGGACCTCGAGCTGATCACGAGTGTCTTTGTAGAACCCGCTCAACGTCATAGCGAAATCCGCAGAAATCATCTGGCGGATACCCATTTCGTATTGCGTGGTCCGTTCTGGAGTCATGAGGTAACCGACCGGAGTAAGGTACGCATTGCCGCGTGAGCTCGGGCTTACCGTGCGGCTCAACGTCACCGTACCGACGTATAACTGGTTCAGCGACGGCATCTGCGCATACTTGCCATACTGCGCATAGAACACCGTGTTATCCGTCACCGGGAAGGAGAAACTCAGTCGTGGCAACACCAACTGGAAGGTTGGCGCAGGAACGAGCTTGCTCTGATCGATGATGTCGTTGGCGACATCGAAATCTGAGATCGCCGAGAGCGGGTCCGGGAATGTAAAACTGTTTGGCTTGAAATATTCATAGCGCAGACCAAGGTTCAGGATAACATCGCGATACTCGAACTTGTTCTGCACGTAACCCGACAGGAACAGCGGTTTGTACGGCGCATCCGGTCCACTGTCCACAATATTTCCATCGACATCGTAGCCATAGTTGTTGATGCTGCCATTCTTGGCAACCTGCGCCCGGCGAACCGCATCATCCGTAAACGTGCGATCTTTTTCGCCGAATGTGCCGTGCAAATATGCCATGTAGCCTGTGATGCTGCCGACGTTGAAATTCCGCATCACCCAGCTGTCCAACCGACCGCCCGCTTTCAACTCCCAGTTCTTGTTCATCTGGCGGGTAATATCGATCGATGCACCGAATGACTGCTGCTTGTTGATCTGGTACCCTCCATTCGGGTCATTCTCATTTCTAAAACCGAAACCATCTATCACGCTGTAATCGTTGGGACCTGCCCAACGGCTGCGGAAATCGGTGTAGCCGAGGGCGGCGTTCTTGACGCTGTCGGTGAAACTCCGCCAGTCGTTACCGAAATCGGGATCCGTGGTCTCATTCACGCGGCTCAGGAACGACACCGACACTTCGTAGAAGGTCGAGGGGTCGAGCACATGCGTGGCACGAAGACCCAGCATGAGGTCCTTCTCGGAGGTCAGAGAGTATCTCTTCTGCCGGAAGTAGTTGTACAGCGCTGCGGGCCACGTGCCACCGTTGGGCAACTGGGTGTATTGGTAGGACCCGGTGAAGCGGAACTTTACCGGGTTCAGATCGTACTCGAGCGTACCCTGGAGGTTGTGTTGGTCCTGCCACGACTTCGGGAGATAGTTCTCCTGGAACGTGATCGGACCAGGAAGCGCCTGGCCTTCGCCTCGCGGGTCAAACGTGTCGCTCAGCAGATTAAAACTGAAAGGAGTGACCCAGGTACTCTGACGCTGACGCAAGAAGTTGTTCTGATAGAGCGCAAAGAACCGGAGTTTGTCCAGTCCCGGCATCGGGCCACTGATCGTCGCGACGATATTGCGGTATCCCTGGGAAGTCGTGCCGAGGAATTCCTTGCCCGGCTTGGCAAAGTCGTCGGTCTCAATAGCCACTGAACCTTTGTACGCCCCACCACCACTCCGCAGGTTTGTTTTCACGATTCCGGAGTTCGAACCGCCGAACTCTGCCGTGTACCCGCCGGCCTGTAACTGGATCTCTTCGACAGCTTCCTGGACAACTGTTGCCAGGTTGTTGTTGAAGATGGGGTTCGTCGTGGGTGCGCCATCGATATAGTACGATACTTCGCCGTTACGGCCACCACGGACATAGAGGTTGCCCGCCTGCTGCACAACGCCGGCCTGCATGGCGAGGATGTTCTGCACACCACGAATCGGCAGCTCGTTGATCTCCTCCTGTGTCGTGATACGCGTGGTGTTGGTCGTGTTCCGCTGAATCAGGGGACGTTCAGCGACAATCTCAACCGCCTGGACCTGGATTGCTGAACTTGTCAGCTTGAAGTCCTGCGTTGTGGTGATGTTGGAGCTCACACGCACGTTGGACAATGAATAATTGTTGTATCCAACGTACGATACGCGGATCGTAAAGACTCCGGGGCGCACACTCAAGATAACGTAGTCGCCATTGATGTCGCAGGCGGCACCGAGGTTCGTCCCTTCGACGAACACGTTTGCGCCGACCAGCGGCTCACCGGAGTCGCGGTCCGTCACCCGCCCACGGAGCTTGCCATCTTGCGCAAGCAAAAGCGCAGGCAAAAGGACGGCTGCGAACAGAACCGCAAAAAGCTTTCGTTGCATGTGTAACCTCCTTTTGTATTGGCTGGAAAATCTACAGCGGATACTGCAACTCATAACGCCCCGCAAACGTATACATGTACGCCTCCAATTCGCCTCATGCCAGGAATGGAATTGTGCGGACAGGTGAAAGACTCATCATCAACGGCCGCGAAGAACAAAGCATTGCACGAGTGGCGATCACGCACACGGGGAATGAACGGAAAGACAGGTGAAAAGGTGTATCAAAGTAGGCCCGGTGATTCACCTCCTTCGACGTCTATGTTGGTTGGGGAATAGTGGTAAGAACTGGCGGCGGTTTAATATAAAGACCGGGGTTGTATTTGTCAAGTGATGAATGTTGAAACAGGTCAATTTCATCGTTTTTTTCCCGCCCCCCACAGGGGGCGAAATGTGACATTCTGGCAGGAATTACATGCGCCAGAGGGCAAGCCTGGCATGGCTGACATGTTTCACGTGTGTGGCGTGTGTGGCATACCCGTAAGAAGTCATGCAGCGGACTTCATAAACTCCGCCTCAACTGCTGCAACCCCCTGGCCTGGGGTCAATTCGTGCCCACACGCCTGCAGCGCCCGCTCCAATGCTCCCACTACAGCCACGATGTCCAATTCGTCGAAGTACCCAATGGACATGAATGCCAGCCCCTCTGCGTCTCCGCAGTTACTCTTTTGAGAGGTGCTCGCCGATGACCTTGACGACGTCGTTTCTTCCCAGGCCGGTAATCGAGGAAAACGGCAGCACGCCCGTGCAGTTCGCAAAGCGGGTGAAGGTCTCTTTTGCCGTTTCAACAAACCGGGGCATCTTGCTCACCGGGAGCTTGTCCGCCTTGGTCAGCGCGACGAGGAACGGAATTTCATAGTAATCCAACCAACCGATCATCATCATGTCGAGTTCGGTCGGTTCGTGACGGGCATCTACAAGTTGCAGGACGAGAGAGAGCTGTTCGCGGGATTTGAGGTACTGCTCGATGAGTTTTCCCCAGCTGGACCGGATTTGCTCCGGGAGACGGGCATAGCCATAGCCGGGGAGATCGACGAAATAGAACTCCTTGTTGATCAAGTAGTAGTTCATTTCGCGGGTCTTCCCGGGCTCTGAGCTCGGACGGGCGAGAGACTTCCGGTTGCACAGCTTGTTAATAATAGACGACTTGCCGACGTTGGAGCGACCGAGGAAGGCCACTTCAGACAAGCCATCTTTGGGAAGCTGGCGGAGGTTGACCGCCCCGAGAACGAATTCCGCCGAATTAATCTTCATACGCGAAGGAACGCGACAGCACTGTTACGCTGATGCTGAAGCTTCCGCTGCAGACTTTTGCGTCGCTGCGGGTGCTTCGGCCTTTTTGGCTTTGGTCGTCTTGCGCTTCGGCGACCCTTTTCCGGCTGCTTTCTTTGCCGGTTTCTTCTTCTGCGCCGACTCCTGGGCGGCATTGAAGTCCACCAGCTCGATCACGGCCATCTCCGCGCCGTCACCATACCGCTGACCGAGCTTCACAATGCGAGTGTAGCCGCCGGGACGCGTGGCGACTTTTTCGGCGATCACGGTGAAGAGATCCACCACTGCCTCGCGGTCTTTAACCAGTTTCGCGACTTCACGACGTGCATGGCCGCTGGCTTCGACAAACTTCTTCGCACGCTCTCCGCCGGTCACGGCACTGGCATCCACTGCACGCGCGTTCTTTGCACGCGTGATCAGCTTCTCCACCACCATGCGCGTTTCTTTTGCCTTCGCCACGGTGGTGGTGATTCGCTTGTGCTTCAGCAACGCTGTTGCGAGTGCGCCCAGTGTGGCGCGGCGGTGACTTGCGGTGCGTTTTAACTTCCGGCCTGCTTTACGATGTCGCATAATGATCGTCCGCTAAAGTGTCTGTCACTCGGTATCTTTCAGGTACTTGTCCACATCCATCCCGAACGTCAGCTTCTCCGCTTCGACGATTTCGGAGAGCTCAGCGAGGGATTTGCGGCCGAAGTTGCGGAACTTTAATAGCTCGCTCTCATCGCGGCGCACGAGCTCCGCAATAGTCTTGATATTTGCCGCCCGGAGGCAGTTGTGCGAACGGACCGACAACTCCAATTCATCCACGGCAGTCAGCAGCACCTTGCGTATGCGCTGGAATTCGGCATCCTGTGCAGACTCCACCTTCGGGGCCTCGGGCTCAACATCGAAATTGATGAAGAGCTGGATGTGGTCACGCAGGATCTTCCCGGCGTAGGCCATGGCGTCTTCCGGCGTCACCGACCCGTCGGTCTCCACCTCGATCGTCAGCTTTTCGTAGTCCGTTTGCTGGCCGACGCGTGTCGTTTCCACAAAAAAACGGACGTTCCTGATCGGCGTGAAAATCGCGTCAATGGGGATCAAACCCAGCGGCTGGTCGGGCGCTTTATTTTCTTCCGCGACGATATACCCGATGCCGCGTCCGATTCTGAGTTCCAGTTCGAAACTGGCGTCGCTGTTCAGCGTCGCAATCGGGAGCGCCGGGTTCAGGATTTCAATGTCCGGTGATGCCTGCTGGAGGTCGCCCGCAACGAAGGTCTTGGGCCCTTTCAATGCAATCACCACGCGGTTGGTCTTCTTGTTGACCATCTTCATCCGGACCTGCTTCAGGTTGAGGACGATATCCGGCACGTCCTCGACAACACCCGGAATGGTGGAGAATTCATGGGCAACGCCATCCACACGAAACGCGGTGATGGCGTACCCGGGCAGCGACGACAGCAGCACGCGTCGCATGGAATTCCCGATGGTGACCCCAAATCCCTTTTCCAAAGGCTGGACGATGAAGCGCCCGAAGGTCGGGGAGTGGGTCGTCTCATCCAGGTGTATCTTCTCCGGCATCTGGATTGTTCCCATGGTCATGGCGTTGTCACCCTCTCTAAAAGGCATTACTTCGAATACAATTCGACAATGAGTTGTTCGTTTGCATCGAGCGGGATGTCTGCCCGCTCGGGAACATTGAGAAACGTCCCCACCATTGCGGCCTTGTCAAGACTCAACCACGGCAGCATGGCGGTGTCTTTCATCCGCTTCATGGAGGCGTGCACCACCTCCAGCTTCTTGCTCTTGTCACGCACCTGAATCGTGTCGCCTGCTTTGAGCAAGTACGACGGTATGTCGACATGCACGTTGTTCACGAGAAAGTGTCCGTGCACAACAAGCTGACGCGCGGCTTTCCGCGACGGGGCAAAGCCCAGACGGTAGACCACGTTGTCCATCCGGCGCTCGAGCAGCTTCACCAGGATTTCTCCGGTACGGCCTTCCGTCCGCAGGGCGCGCGCAAAGACGTTTCGGAACTGCGTCTCCATAAGTCCGTACATCCTGCGGATCTTCTGCTTCTCGCGCAACTGGACGCCGTACTCGGAAACCTTGGTGCGCCGTGACTGACCGTGCTGTCCCGGTGGATAGGCGCGGCGCTCCATCGGACATTTCTCCGTGAAGCACTTCGTCCCCTTGAGGAACAGCTTATGCCGTTCGCGACGGCACAGCCTGCAACTTGAATCGATGTATCGAGCCATAAAGGTTCTTCCTGCGTTATACTCTGCGTCTCTTCGGCGGACGGCATCCGTTGTGCGGAATCGGCGTCACGTCCCGGATGCTGCTGATCTCAAGGCCGGCGGTCTGGAGCGCACGAATGGCCGCTTCCCGCCCCGACCCGGGTCCCTTCACAAATACTTCCACTTTCCGGAGTCCGAGATCATGTGCGGTCTTTGCAGCTGCTTCCGCCGACACCTGCGCGGCAAACGGTGTGTTCTTGCGCGATCCCTTGAATCCGTTCTTTCCTGCTGACGACCAACTGATCGTGTTGCCGTAGACATCGGTAATCGTCACGATGACATTATTAAACGTCGCCTTGACGAAGACCTTGCCGCTGACATCCACCTGGATTTTCTTCTTCTTCCGGGTGACATCTGGTTTTGCATTGCTTTGTTGGCTGGACTTAGCCACGTAATCCTCCGGTAATGATGCTCTTCAATTGTGGATTGTGGATCCACCATCCACAATTGTCAGGTTTTTGCCATGATTTTCTTTTTGCCGGCCACCGTCTTCCTGCGGCCCTTGCGCGTGCGCGCGTTGGTCCGCGTCCGCTGGCCCCGCGCCGGCAACCCGCGACGATGCCGGATTCCCCGATAGCATCCGATGTCCATCAACCGCTTGATGTTCATCTGCGTCTCGCTCCGGAGCGCGCCTTCCACCTTGTACTCGGCGGTGATGATCGAACGAATACGCTGAACTTCGTCGTCGTTCAGATCGCCGATCTTCGTGTTGATGTCGACACCCGCCTTCGCCAGAATGGCGAGCGACGATGTGCGCCCGATCCCGGTGATGTAGGTCAGGCCGATTTCCGCGCGTTTCTTTTTGGGCAGATCTATACCCGCAATACGAGCCACGCCTGTGCTCCTCCTTTAGCCTTGACGCTGTTTGTGCTTGGGATTGGTGCAGATCACCCGCACCACCCCTTTGCGCCGGATAATCTTGCAGTTCCGGCAAATCTTCTTGACTGATGACCGAACTTTCATGCGCTGTCCGCTCCGTCCTTATTTATACCGGTAGGTGATTCTGCCCTTGGACAGGTCATAGGGCGACAGTTCCACCGTCACCTTGTCACCAACCAGGATCTTGATGAAGTTCATCCGCATCTTGCCCGATATATGGGCAAGAATCGTGTGACCGCCGTCCAGGCTCACTTTGAACGTCGCGTTCGGCAACGTCTCCGTGATCACACCATCAACTTTTATGGGCCCCTGCTTAGCCATGCATCGTCAGGATCTCGGCCTCTCCTTGTGTGATAGCCACCGTATGCTCAAAGTGCGCAGAGGGTCGCCCGTCTGCCGTCCGCACCGTCCACCCATCCTCATCCAGATGTACCACGAACGTTCCCGCATTTACCATTGGCTCAATCGCCAGCGTCATCCCCTCCCGCAACACCACCCCCGTCCCTTCCACACCGAAATTCGGCACCGCCGGTTCTTCATGCAACTGTTTACCGATGCCATGGCCGACCAGATCGCGGACGACTGAGTACCCTGCAGCTTCGACATGCGTCTGGACTGCGGCGGACATATCATGCAGCCGGTTCCCCGCACGCGCCCGGGCAATTCCTGCCTGCAGCGCCTCCTCCGTTACCTTCAACAATCGCGTCTTCTCCTCACTGATCCGTCCGACCGGAAACGTCCGGGCCGCATCTCCATACCACCCGTCCTTTTTCACACCCACATCCACCGACACGATTTCCCCCTCCTCCAGCCGTCGCCCATCCGGTATCCCGTGAACCACCACATCGTCGATCGACACGCACAACGTTGCCGGAAACGGGTTCCGGCGATCCGGTCCATACCCTTTGAATGCGGGGATGCCGCCCTGTGACCGGATATACTCCTCTGCCAGTGCATCCAGTTCCCGCGTCGTCACGCCCGGCTGGACGTGACCACCGACCACGGCCAGTACTTCGGCGACGATTCTTCCGCTTTCGCGCATCAGAGCGATGTCGCGCCCCGACTTGACAGACACTCGCGCCATCGCCTCCTCAGCGAACCCGGCCCTTCATACGTCCGGATTTCATGAATCCATCATAGTGCCGCATCAACAGATGCGACTCGACCTGCTGCAACGTGTCGAGCGCGACGCCCACCATGATCAGCAAACTTGTCCCGCCGAAGAACTGCGCAAAGCTCGGGGTCACGCCGAACCGCGATACAAATGCCGGCAGAATCGCAATGATCGCCAGGAAAATCGACCCGGGCAAGGTGATCTTCGTCAGAATGTTGTCGATGAAATCGGCGGTGTGCTTTCCGGGACGGATACCGGGAATAAAGCCCCCCTGCTTCTGCATGTTCTCCGACACGTCCTTCGGATTAAACGCGATGGCCGTGTAGAAGTAGGTGAAAAACACGATCATGATCGCGTACATGATCGAGTATGTCACCGATGTGTATTGCAGATATCCCGACAGGGACTGGACGAGTTCGCTGTCAGGGAAGAACGTCAGGATCGTGCTCGGAATGAACATGATGGACTGCGCGAAAATGATCGGCATGACGCCCGCCGTGTTGACACGCAACGGAATATACTGAGTGACGCCGCCATACACTTTGCGGCCCACCACGCGCTTTGCATACTGCACCGGGATGCGTCGCGTTCCCTGCGTGACCATCACCACACCCGCAATGATGGCGATCATCACCGCGAGGATGATCAACCCGATGATGAGGTTCTGACTCACCCTGAACTGATCGATAATCGAGTGGGGGAACCGCGCAATGATGCCGATAAAAATGATCAGGGAGATACCGTTCCCCAGCCCGCGTTCGGTGATTTGTTCACCGAGCCACATCATAAACATGGTTCCTGTCGTCAGGAACACCACCGTGCTCAACGTGAATGCCAGCCCCTGGACTTCCGGTGGCACGATCGGCTGCCCTTCGACGGAAAGGCTCGTCAGTCGCACGCTGACGCCCCATCCCTGAAGGGCGGAAACAATCACCGTGCCGTAGCGTGTGAGCTGGTTGATCTTCTTCCGCCCCTCTTCCCCTTCCTTCGAGAGCTTCTGGAAGTAGGGAACGACGGCGCCGAGGAGCTGCAGGATGATCGACGCGCTGATGTACGGCATGATGCCGAGCGCGAAGACCGCTGCATTCTTGAAGGCTCCGCCGACAAAGAGATCGTACAGGCCGAAGAGCGTGTTTGCGGCCTGACTTGCCTCCGCCTTTGCAAGCAACGAGGCATCGACGCCAGGCAGCGTAACGTGTGCGCCGAGGCGCACCACCAACAGGAGTGCAGCGGTGAAGAGCAGACGTGTCCGCAGCTCCTGGATCTTGAAGATGTTCCGAAAACTTTCGCCGAGCTTTGCCATTACTCTTTGCTGGTTGAGCTGATCGTTTGGGTCGTGCCACCCGCTGCCTGAATCTTCTGGACTGCAGAGGCACTGAATGCATGGGCGGCGACACTGAGTTTGGCTTTCACGTCGCCCGAGCCGAGAATTTTTACCGGGGTCCGTTTCGAACGGACCACACCAAGTTTCACCAACACTTCAGGAGTCACGGATCCGCCCTGCAGCTTTCCGTCCGTTGCCAGGCGTTCCAGCGTCTGCAGATTCACCACCTGATAGATGACCTTGAACGGACTATGAAACCCGCGTTTCGGAATCCGGCGTGACAGCGGCATCTGACCGCCTTCGAACCATGCGCGGGAAACGCTTCCGGATCGCGATCCAGCACCCTTGTCGCCGCGGGTGGCGGTGCTGCCATGGCCGGAGCCCTGACCACGACCGATACGCTTCGGCTTTTTATGCGAGCCCGGTGCCGGCTTGAGTGTGCTGAGAATATCCTGTGCCATGATCGTCTGCTTTCTTCTTCAGATTCAACCGCTATTTCACTTCTTCAACAGTCACAAGATGGTGCACCTTTCGGAGCATGCCGCGGATCGCCGGTGTGTCTTTCTTCACCACGGAGTAGTTCGGTCGCCCCAGTCCCAGGGCTTTGATTGTGCGTTTCATGGATTCGAGTTGATCGATGATGCTGCGCACCTGCGTAATCTTGATCGTGCCCGCCATCGTTGTCTCCTTGTCCGCTTAGGCCGTCGTCTGGGCCGGGGTGGTGCCGAAGAGCTCCGGCAGAGTCATGCCACGACGCGTCGCCGCCGCGCTGGCATCCGTCAGACCTTCCAGGGCCGCCATCGTTGCTTTCACGACGTTGTGCGGATTGGATGAGCCCATCGACTTTGTCAGAACGTCGCGGACGCCTGCGGATTCGAGCACGGCGCGCACCCCACCGCCGGCGATAAGGCCCGTGCCCGGCGAGGCAGGCTTCAACATCACCCGCGCCGCACCGTATCGCCCGATGATTGCGTGCGGTATGGTCCCCTTCACAATGGGCACTTCGACGATATTCTTCTTTGCATCATCGACGCCCTTGGCGATCGCATCGGCGACTTCGTTCGCCTTGCCAAGGCCGATGCCCACATGCCCCCTGGTGTCGCCTACCACCACAATCGCGTTGAAGCTGAACCGCCGTCCGCCTTTCACAACCTTCGCCACACGGTTGATATGGACGAGCTTGTCCTTGAGTTCGAGTTCGCTTGTTTTGATTCGTGCCACCGCAGGTCCTCGCAACGTTACCACATCGTTAAACTGCCGTATACACTGCTATCGCGCTGTCGGGAGAGGAGTCGAACCTCTACTAGCGGCTCCAAAGGCCGCTGTCCTGCCATTAGACGACCCGACAAAGAAACCCGTCGTCAACCCGGACACCGGACCGGCGCGTCGGTCAGAACTTCAAGCCACCTTCCCGTGCGCCGTCAGCCACCGCCTTCACGACGCCGTGATAGCGGAATCCGTTCCGGTCGAACACCACCTGGACAATGTTCTTTTCCGCGGCCTGCCGGGCGAGCAATTGCCCCACCTTCTTGCCCATCGCCACCTGCCCCTTCACATCTTTGAATTGCTCTGTGAAGTGCTTGGAGACATCAGACACGCCGAGCAGCGTTTTTCCCGTCGAATCGTCCACCACCTGCGCATACACATGGCGCAGGCTCCGGAAGACGGTCAGGCGCGGCCGTTCCGATGTGCCGGAGATCAGCAGCCGGATATGCTGCTTCAGGCGTTTGCGATTCTGTATTCTGTTCTTCGTGATCATACGTTCCGCACTCCCGCTGGGCTACGTTATTACGTTTTCGCACCGCCGGCAGCGGCCGCTTTACCGGCTTTCCGCCGGACGTGTTCACCTTCGTACTTCACCCCTTTACCTTTGTACGGTTCGGGCGGACGGAAGGAGCGGATCTTCGCTGCAACCTGGCCCACCAGCATCTTGTCGATGCCGCTGATGGTGATATTCGTCTGTGACGGCACTTCAAGTGTAACGCCTTCCGGAGCAGCAAAGAGGATCGGATGGGAGAAGCCGAGCAACAGCTGCAACTTCTTCCCCTTCATCTCCGCACGGTACCCCACACCCACCAATTCGAGCTTGCGGGTATAGCCGGTCGTGACCCCGGTCATCATGTTCTGCACCAGTGCACGCCAGAGGCCATGCAGCGCACGATGTTTCTTTTCGTCGGAGTGCCGTTTGACGAGCACCTGGCCGTCTGCCACCTCGACCGCGATGTCAGGGTGCACGGTGGCTTTGAGCTCACCTTTGGGTCCGGTGATCTTGATGTCGCGCTCCGCCAGGAGCACTTTGACGCCCTGGACAATAGCGACAGGTTTCTTTCCTATCCGTGACACTGTAAAATCTCCTTCGTTACCAGATTTCGCACAGCACTTCGCCGCCCATGCATTGCGCGCGCGCCTGCTTGTCGGTCATCACACCGCGGGAAGTGGAGATGACGGCTATTCCGAGTCCGCCCAGCACCCGCGGCACAGCATCGGCATCAACGTACTTCCTGAGGCCGGGACGGCTGACCCGCTTCAGGCCGCTGATGACGGGTTGTGTGTCGTTGTATTTCAACTGGATCCGCAGCACGCCCTGCGCGGTGTCTTTCAGTTCCGTGAAGCCGCCGATGAACTTGTTGGCTTCGAGCAACTTGGTAATTTCGCGTTTCAGGTTGGATGCCGGTACGTCAACGCGCTTTTGGCCTGCCTGCACGGCATTGCGCAATCGCGTCAGATAGTCGGCAACCGGATCGGTCATAGTCATGGTCAATGTCTCCTCAGTCTCGCACGTTCGGTCATTCGGTGTCGATTACCAGCTGGCCTTTGTCACGCCGGGGATTTTCCCCTCAAGCGCGAGCTCGCGGAACGCAATGCGGGAGAGACCGAACTTCCGCATATATGCTCGCGGGCGCCCCGAGACGTTGCAGCGGCTGTGCAAACGCGTGGGACTGCTGTTGCGCGGCAGCTTCTGCAGGCCTTCAAAGTCGCCCTTTGCCTTCAATTCCTTACGCACTGCGGCATACTTCGCCACAAGCCGTTCACGCTTTTTCTGCCGTGCTTTTGCACTTGTCTTCGCCATACGGGATCCACTCCTGTGCGCTTATGCTTTTGGTGTTGCGAGTACTTCTTGCCGCTTGACGAACGGCATGCCGAATGCCTTGAGCAACTCATACGCTTCTTCGTCGGTCTTCGCGGTGGTCACGAACGTGATGTCCATCCCGAAGATCCGTACAATCTTGTCGACGTCGATTTCCGGAAAGATCGTGTGCTCCTTGACGCCGATCGTGTAGTTACCGCGCCCGTCAA
>PMMO01000230.1:8044-8569 GCA_003162215.1 Ignavibacteriota bacterium | reverse complement strand
TGTATCCAACAGGGTATTGGCAAAAAGCTTGTCCACACGCTGCAACGCTGCAAGCTTGAACCGATGGTCCGTCAACCCCACAGGTACAACCGCAAGCGAAATGATCCGTTTCCGATACCGGTAGAGGTCCCGAACGGTTTTGTTCAGAACCGGCCCATCGTTTATTCCCGGACAAAGAACAATCTGCGTATGCATGTCGATACCGCNNTCCAGGTCCGTTGCATGCACAGAAATATACTGAGGAGAAAGCCGTTGACTGATAATGCGTCGGAGAATCGCCGGCCCGGCATTGGTCATGGTGGTGTAGTTGCCGTACATGAACGACAATCGGTAGTCGCCATCGCGGAAATAGAGTTCCTTCCGGAGCCCCTCCGGGTTCTGATCGACAAAGCAGAAGATGCAGTCGTTCCCGCAGCAGAGGATCTTCATTTCCTCGAATTCGAGGCCGAGAGGTTCCTGATCGTCTTTCCCGATCTCAAATTCGATGATTTCGCCATTGCGCGCAATGCGCAAGAGCAGGTCTCC
>PMMO01000230.1:0-8037 GCA_003162215.1 Ignavibacteriota bacterium | reverse complement strand
TCGTGGAACCGGTAGTCGAGGACGTCCCGCACGGGCGTGTTGTTGATTGCCAACAGCTCATCGCCTGTCGCAAGGCCTGCTTCTGCGGCGATGCCACCCGCCTGCACTCCGGTGATCTTCATCCAATGATCTCTTCGACTACTCCGAGGCATCGTTCCTGATGGGCTTCGGTAATCCGGACACNNTTCTGCACCAGGCCATACGTTTCCGTTCGCTCAACATGCGGAGCATCGTGTTTCGCGAAGACCGCTCCTGCGCGACCACCTGCTCGGGAAGCGCTGCAGCGGGCGTATGCGGCCGCTCGGAGTATGTGAAGACATGCAGATACGATACCGGAAGTTCAGTCAGGAACCGGTACGTCTCCTGAAATTCCTCATGCGTTTCACCCGGGAATCCAACAATCACATCCGCACCAATCCCGCTCTCGGGGAACCGCTCCCGGACCCTGTGGACAAGGTCCGCGTACTGCCCCGTAGTGTATCTTCTGCGCATTCGTCGAAGCACTGCATCAGATCCACTCTGCAGGGGAATGTGAAAGTGCTTGCAGATCACCTGACGTTGTGCTATGAAATCCAGAAGGTCCGTCGTAAGAAGATTTGGTTCTATCGAAGAAATGCGGATCCTGTGCAAACCTGCCACACCAACCAGCTGACCCAGCAGGCCGAGCAAGTCATCCCCCTGCTTTCGTCCGTAGTCACCGACATTGACGCCGGTCAGGACGATCTCCTTGAACCCCTGGCGAACGAGTTGTTTCGCCTGACGGACACTTTCAGCAATTGACTGACTTCGGCTTTCGCCGCGTGCGAGAGGAATGGTGCAAAAAGAACAGTGATAGTCGCACCCATCCTGAACCTTGAGATACCCGCGGGTCCGATCGCCCGCAGCTGTCGAAAGTGCAGGGCTGAACGTGTCGGCCGTACCGACTTCAGATACACAGACTCGTGGTGCCCGGTTCTTTTGAAACCTACCGGCGAATTCAAAAATGGAGAACTTCTCTTTCGTCCCCAGAACGAGGTCGACGCCATCAATGGATGCCACCTGCTCCGGGGCCAGTTGCGCATAACACCCCGTCACCAGAACGAAGGCGTCGGGCGATATGCGGAGCGCCCTGCGTATCAACTGACGGCATTCCCGGTCTGCCCTCTCCGTAACGCTGCAGGTGTTCAGCAACACTACATCNNGCAAAGTTGAGCTTGCAGCCGAGCGTATGTAGTGCCACACGAGCCATACAGGAGTGCGATTCACTCATAGGTAGTAAACACAAGGGGGTTGACCGACGGTTACCCGTAGTCAACCCCCTCAGGATGTGCAGCGTGGTTAGTTCTCTTTCGGAATCGAGGTATCCCCGCTGGGGGTCTGCCCGGTAATCGTCGCGAGATCAGCCACGGTGTGGGTCGGAAGCTTGTGCGCGGCCATATAGTCCTGCACCACGCGCGTTTCCTTTCCTTTGAGGAATTCCACCGCCGAGAGGACGATCTTCTTCGCATCCTTGTCAAATTCAACGACACGCAACGGGAGCGGGAANNGATTTTGAACTTGTCTGCGATGTTCTTGATCTGTCCCATCGCCAGCTGCGAGATGGGCACAAAACCATCCACACCGAGCGGGAGCTCCACAATCACGCCCTTCTCTATGATGCGAACGATCTTGCCTTCCACCTCTGTGCCGATCTTGTAGTTCTCTCCGAACTTCTCCCACGGGTTGTCATCCATCTGCTTGTGGCCCAGGGAGATCCGGCGCTGATCGACATCCACACCGAGGATCACCACTTCGATCTCGTCCCCCTTCTTCACGATTTCGCCGGGGTGACGGACTTTCTTTGTCCACGACAGGTCGGANNGCATCCTTGTCGAGGCTCAGGATCACTGCATCGACCATCTGTCCCATCGACACGACCTGCGAGGGGTGCTTGATGTGCTGCGTCCAGCTCATCTCGGAGATGTGGATGAGGCCCTCGATGCCCTTTTCGATCTCCACAAATGCACCGTAGTCTGCAAGCGAGACCACTTTGCCGGTAACCTTTGTACCGACCGGGTATTTGTTCTGTATGTTCTCCCAGGGATGTGGCTGAAGTTGTTTGTAACCGAGGGAGATCCGCTTCTTCTCCTGGTCGAAATCGAGCACCACGACATTGATCGTCTGGTCCAGCTTGACGATTTCCGAAGGATGATTGATGCGGCCCCACGAAAGGTCGGTGATGTGCACGAGGCCATCGACACCGCCGAGGTCCACGAACACACCGAAATCGGTAATGGCTTTGACGGATCCTTCGAGGATCTGACCTTTTTCGAGGCTTTCGATGATGGCCTTGCGTTGACCGGCCATTTCTTCCTCGACGAGCACCTTATGGCTGACGACGACGTTCTCAGATGGGTGGTTGATCTTCACCACGCGGAAGTCCATGATCTTGCCGATAAAGATATCGAAGTCGCGGACAGGGCGCACATCGATTTGCGAGCCGGGAAGGAAGGCATCGATCCCCATGAGATCGACAACAATGCCACCCTTGATGCGGCGGACACATCGTCCCTGCAGCACTTCGCCGGTGGTAAAGGCCTTGGTGACCCGCTCCCACACCCGCATGAAATCAGCGCGTTTGCGTGATAGGACCAGTTGGCCATCCTTGTTTTCGACGCTTTCCAGGAATACTTCAATCTCTTCCCCGACCTTCAAAACTTCCTGGTGCGTGAATTCGGCGAGCGAAACGACACCTTCGGATTTGAATCCGATATCGACAGAGACTTCATTTTCGCCGATGGCGACGATGCGTCCTTTGACGATCTCGCCTTCGCTGATCGTACCGAGGGTACCCTCGTACAATTTCAACATCTCGTTGTAATCGGCCTCGCTGTAGTTACGGTCGAACCGAGATGATCGTGTCGCGTTTTTTACGTCAGCCATTCATCCTCCTGTTGTTCAACATACCATCCCGCGCCCTGCGGGATATTCCGCCGGGTGTCCCACAAACCGACGTCATCTTGCGGCGTGGTAACGCCATCCGGTGGATGTACGTATTTTATTGATGGGTTATTGTGAGTTAGTGATGACGTTAAGCAATCGTTTCAATGGCGCGTTGCACGCGCTCCATCAGCCACTGTGGTGTCGATGTGGCGCCGGTGATACCCACCGTCGCCGCACCCGCAAACCACGCCGGCTGCAATTCGTTTTCCTGCTCGATGAAGAACGACCGGGGATTCGCTTCCCGGCAAATGTCGTACAGCACTTTTCCGTTCGAAGAGTTCCGGCCGGCAACGAATACCATCACATCATTTGTCGCTGCATACTCCCGCAGCTTCTTGTCACGCCCGGCGACTTGCCCGCAAATCGTATCCTTTGCGTGAAAGTCCAACGCCGATTCTTCAAATGTCCCGATGACCACTTCGGCAATCTTTTCGCGCAGCACACGTGCGATGTCATAGAACGTCGGCTTGTCCATCGTCGTCTGCGAAAAAAGGACCGTTTTGCGCGTCAGATCCACGTTGCCGATTTCATCCGCCGACTTGACGACTACCGCTTGACCGTCGGTCTGGCCAACAAGGCCAATCACTTCGGCATGATCCTTTTTCCCGAAGATGACAATCTGATACCCGCTGTCATAGAACTTGCGGATTCGCTCCTGCACTTTCGTCACCACAGGGCATGTCGCATCGATCAGCGTTATCCCGAGTTCCTTCGCCCGGGCGTACGTTTCAGGTGGCTCGCCATGTGCACGGATCAGCACCCGCTTGCCTGACAATCGCGCAAGATCGTCATGCGCTATGGGAGTCAGCCCCTTGACCCGGAGACGTTCAATCTCTACCGGATTGTGGATCACGGGACCGAGAGAGTAGAGCTCCCGCTCTTCCTGCAACCGCTCTTCAGCGATTTCGATCGTGCGAACGACACCCCAGCAAAACCCCGAATTGCGGTCGACCGTCACCTTCATTGTGCTTCACTCTCCTGCAACTTCTTGGATACCGTGTCCAGGACAAGACGCACCTGCTGTTCAATAGTCATCGCCGACGTATCGACATCGATGGCATCATCAGCGCGCAGCAGGGGCGCTTCCGCGCGGCCTGTATCACGTGCGTCGCGTTCCCGCATATCTATGAGAACGGCATCCAACGGCAGGACAGTTCCCTTCGCCGCAAGTTCCTCCTGTCGCCGTCGTGCACGAGCTTCAATCCCCGCCACCATGAAGAACTTCAGATCGGCATCGGGAAACACGACCGTCCCGATGTCACGTCCATCCATCACAATTCCCCCCTCCGCTCCCAGAAGGCGCTGTTCGCGCACCATTGCACGACGGACTTCGTGATAACCGCTGACGGGACTTACGGCCTTTGAGACGTGCGGTGTACGGATCGCATCGGTCACATCTTCGCCATCCAAAAACACCCGAAGAGCCCCGTTCCTCAACTTCAACGCGACATGCGTCGTTGGCATCAGCGCTTCGATCCGCTCCTTCTCCTCCATCCCAATCCTCTCGCGCAGCACCTTGAGCGCAATCGCCCGGTACATCGCACCCGTGTCAACGTGAAGGTAGCCCAACCGTTCCGCGACCAACCCGGCCGTCGTGCTTTTTCCCGATGCCGCCGGGCCGTCAATGGCAATAACAAGCTTTCGAGAGCTCAATCAGAGACTTCCACAAAGGAATTAAATATACGCAAATACCTCAAATATGGCAACTTCTCCGCCCTTTTCTTGATTGACGCCCTGAAATCCTTATATTCCATTCGGAACCAGAACCTGCCATGCGCAAGCTAAACCACGAAGAAATCTCGGCCCGCAGGGTCCCGAGCCATAAAATCGCTCAAATTGAGCGCATGCCGATCCTCGGAATGTTGGACAATATCCGGTCGCTCTACAATGTAGGATCGATTTTCCGAACTTCCGACGGTGCCTGCGTGAGCGGTTTGCTCCTCTGCGGGTTCACACCCCATCCCCCACGCAAAGAGATTGACAAAACCGCTCTTGGAGCGACATCCACCGTCCCCTGGGACTATTTTCGTGATCCGCGTGAGGGTGTCGCTGAGGCAAAACGCCGGGGTGCACGGATCTGCATTCTGGAGCACACAACGGAGAGCATCCCGTACCATGAGGTCACTGCCGATCTCTTCCCCCTATGCCTCGTCGTCGGCAATGAATTGACGGGTGTCTCTACCGGCATCCTTGCCGAAGCGGACATGGCAATCGAGATACCCATGTTCGGGGTGAAGCAATCGCTGAATGCTGCGGTCGCGTACGGAATCGCGGTATTCGAGCTGGTCAGAATCTGGCAGGAGACGAAGAAGAACCGCTGACGTCGCAGGCCAGCGTGAAGAAATCCGTCCTTTCGAGCGTGTGAATGCGAACGACGCCTGCACGCACGAGCCCGACGAGAATGCGTGACGCGCGGTGTTCGGAAATATTCACAAGGTTACTGAATTCTTTCGCGGTTATCCTCTCATGCGTATCGAGATGGCGAAAGAGACACTTCTCGTTCTCTCCAAATTCAATCCGCACCGGGGGCGCGTCCGGCCTTTCATTTCGCAGGATCTTCACAACTTCTTTGCTCGCCATCACGGTCTTGTCGTTTACGCGAATGTACACACGCGTCCCTTCACTGCTCTCCGGTGATCCGATCACCGGTCCGGCGAAGTAGTGCGGTTTGTCGGCACTTTCAGCCACGGTCGCAACAATCACATCCTTGCCGCTGAATGGAACAATATCGATACCGGGGAGGATCTCCGGCTCGCAGAACACCGATCCGGCTTCGAGAATGAGATCTGTTTCGCTCTTTTCGCTTTCAACACCGACAATGGAGCCATTATCATCCACGCCAAACAGGATGTGCCCCCCCTTGGTGTTGGCAAAAGCAATCAGTGCGCGCGCGATTTTTTCGGGTGTCGAGACTTTGCGCTTGAACTCGATGGTGAAACCCTCGCCCTGTTCAATCAGACGATTGACGTCCCTGTAGTCCATCTCCACTCCCCTGATCAGTCGCTGTGGTGTCAGTCGCTGTGGTGTCAGCCGCTGTAGTGTCAGCCGCTGTAGTGCCAGGCGCCGGCGGTGGCGGCGTCAAATCGGCAGGCATCTGCTGATGTGGTTGTACTGAGTCCGCATCGCTTCCAGACGAATCGTGAAGCCATCCGCGGGATGACATGCGATCCAAGACAATTGCTTTGCGCCGCAGAATATACCTGCTATCGCTGTTCGGCGTATGACGCAGCGGACTGGGGATGACGGCGGCGAGGCGCGTAGCCTCGTCAATCGTCAGAGCTGAGGCGGATTTCCCAAAATACGTCCGTGCGGCAGCTTCGATGCCGAATATCCCCCTCCCCCATTCCACGATGTTCACATAGAGCTCCAGTATCCTCTGCTTGCTCAGAACGCGTTCCATCATAAGCGTGATGGCGATTTCTTTCAGTTTTCTGATGGGATCCTTGGAGGTTGACAGGAAGAGATTCTTGGCGAGTTGCTGGGTGATCGTGCTCGCGCCACGCGCAGACCTCCCCTCTTCCATGTTCTTTTCAAACGATTCCTGCACCTCGAACCAATCAATCCCTCCATGCTCGAAGAATGTGCCATCCTCCGCAACAATGATGGCGTCGATGACGTGCTTCGGCAGCCTGGAGAGTGGAATCCACTGACGGACGATCCTTAGCGGCTTCCGGTCGTCTTCGGCTTCGCGAATGCGCTGGCGCATAAGGGCGGTCTCGGACGGATTTTCGGACTTCAGGCGATATACCTCGACACATGGCAGCGTGAGGAGTTCGAAAAGAACACATGCCCCTACAAGAAGCAAGACGGTCTTCCACTTGTGCACACGCATCCAGTTCAGGATGCGTTTCATCCGTCCCGGAGACGGTGCGATCGGGTTGTCGGCTGGTCCGATAGACTGTTCAGTCAAGGATTTGGATCCAGGGAATTCATTTTTGTGTCCAGGTACTCCTGCAACAGCAGCCGCGCAGCCATCTCATCAAGAACCCCCTTCTGTCGCCGTTGCTTCTTTTTCATGCCGCCCTTGCGGAGCGTGGCACCCGCTTCCACCGTGGTGAAACTCTCGTCCCAAGTCGTTACAGGAATTGTCACCGCATCATGCAATCGCTGGATGAACAGCTCGACCTCTTCCCCTTTCTCCCCGGTGCCGCCATCGGGCGCGTACGGCATTCCCACAACAATCACGACTACCTGGTTCTCCTCAACGAAACGGGCCAGCGTTTTGATGAGCGACGGGGTATTCTGCAAAACTCCCGCGCCACTCGCTATGATTCGCAGCGGGTCGCTCAACGCCAATCCCACCCGCCTGCTGCCATAATCGATTCCGAGTGCGCGCCCCATCATTGTACGATCTGCCTACTCTTCAAACCGTTCAGCCCGTTTGATGCCGGGCACCCTGCGTATCTTCTCCACGATCCGCGACAGATGATCGGTGTGTTCCACATTCACAATGAACGTCCCGTCAAAATGACCATCCTCGGAATCGATGGTCACGCTTCGGATGTTGGTATTCTGATATGTTGAGATTGCGTGCGTAAGATCGTTAAGCATCCCCGGCCTGTCGTCACCCGACACGCGCACGCCGGCAACAAACATGGTTCCATTCTCGGCGGGCAGGTGAACCTCCACGATCCGGTCGGGAGCGGTCACCCTCATGGTTTGCAGGTTGTGGCAGGTGCGCCTATGGATCTTGATACCCTCGCCGATGGTGACGAAACCCACAACATCATCCCCGGGCAGCGGCTGGCAACACTTTGCATAGTTGTGCAAGANNATACCCAGATAGAGCGCCATGGTCCCGTCGATCTTCCTCTCCCGTACGAATCGTCCGAGATCGTCCTCGTTGATGCTCAATTTGGATTTTTTTAGGCGTTTTTCCCAGAGCTCACGGCCTTCCTCAATGACCTTGCGTTGCTCTTCCTTGATCCAGCGGCGGACATGGGATTTTGCTTTGTGCGTAACGACAGACTTTTCCCAATCCGGATTCGGGACTTGGTTTTTTGAAGTAAGGACTTCCACCTGGTCGCCGCTCTTCAGTATCGTGTCGAGTGGAACGATGCGCCCGTTCACCTTCGC
>PMMO01000075.1:208-16508 GCA_003162215.1 Ignavibacteriota bacterium | reverse complement strand
TAGTCGGTTATGCTGCGATTGCAGTCACGCGGTCGCAGAGGGAGTCGTTTTACATCCGGCCTGAAGATCAACGTCGACTCCTTGCGATCGCACGGTCAACTCTTGAGGAATACCTTCAGACGCATCAATCTCCCGATCTGCACATTGAGCAGCTTTCCGCAACACTACGGACACTCTGCGGAGCATTTGTCACTCTCAAAAAGCATGGAGATCTCCGTGGTTGTATTGGGAATTTTTCGGGCACGGAAGAGTTGGCCAAAACGGTTCAGAAAATGGCGATAGCTGCAGCGACCGAAGACTATCGCTTTTCGCCCGTTTCTGCAGCAGAACTCAAAAAACTGGAGATAGAGATTTCGGTCCTTTCACCGATGCGGAAGGTTGCGTCGACGCAGGAGATACAACTGGGCAAGCACGGGATCTACATCCGCAAGGGGAATCGCGCGGGCACATTTCTCCCTCAGGTAGCGAAGGAAACCGGGTGGTCGCTGGAGGAGTTCCTGGGGCACTGTGCACAGGACAAGGCTGGGATTGGGTGGGAGGGATGGAAAGAAGCGGAGGTGTATGTCTACGAGGCGGAAGTCTTTGGCGAAAGCGACAATGCCGCAGCGCGCTGATGGATGGCGCGTCACAACGATTCTTGCGGGTGCCATCACCGCGGGAACGCAGATAGTTCTACTGCGCGAAGTGTTATGTGCTTTTCTCGGCAATGAGCTTGTTATTGGCATCATGCTTTTCGACTGGCTCGCTCTCACGGGCATCGGCGTTGTGCTCGCGCGGGTGTGGACGGCGCGTTTGCGTCCTTCCCTGATCCCTTCAGTTGTTCTCGGTTCGCTCCTCGTGCTGCCTCCGTTGACGCTGGTCGGATTCCGCCTTCTTCCCCTGCTGGTTGCTCCTCCGGGCAGCATGCTCGAAATCTGGATCTTCCTTGTGGGTGCGGTGCTCGTACTGAGTCCGGTCTGTCTGGTTTCTGGCGCGGCGTTCTCATTGCTTGTGCGTGCTTCGGCAGTCGGCGGGGGCGTCAACTCCGTCGGGAGTGTCTATGCATGGGAAGCAATAGGGAGTCTGGCAGGAGGTGCGCTCTTTGGTGTACTTCTGTTTGATCTGGTTCCATCGCAGGATCTCCTTCTGTTGTTGTGCGTCGGGTCGGGAGTCGCCGGAGCGGCGATGGCATTCCGCGCTCGAGAGCGAAGGAGCGCACTGTTGCTCCTAGCCGGAGTTCTTCTCCTGCTGATCGCACGGAGTGTGTTCGATGTGAACGCGTTGACGTTCAAGCTGCGGTACCCGGGGCACACCATACTGGCCCACGAGGAAACGCCGTACGGGGTGCTGACTGCCACGCGACTCGGTGACCAAACCACGGTCTTTGCAAACAACATTCCTCTGCTTGCCGATGGCGACGTTCAGAATGTTGAGGAGACCATCCACTTTGCACTTGCTCAACGCCCTCGCTCTCCAAGGGTACTCATTGTTGGCGGCAATCCATCAGCACTCGTTCCGGAGGCTTTAAAATACGCCGGCAGTAAGGTGGATTGCATCGAAGAGAACCCCTGGCTCAGAGATTTCCAACAGAAATTCCTGCAACCTCCACAGAATGACCGTGTGCAGTACTTTTTAGGTGATTTCCGGCAGAGACTTCGTAGTTCCACGGATGGCTACGATGCGATTATTCTCATTTCTCCTGAGCCATCTACTCTCCAATCGAATCGCATGTATACCCGGGAGTCAATGCGGCTTGCTCATCAGGCTCTCAAGTCGGCAGGAGTGCTCTGCCTGTCGCTCCCATCGTCAGAGGATTATGCCGGAGATGATGCGAAGAACGTCCGCGCGACCCTGCGCAATACTATTGCAGAAACCTTCGGCAATGTGCTCATACTTCCCGCGGGGCATGACATCTTTCTGGCGTCTGATTCCACGCTTCGGGCGGATGTCGCAGCTGCCATCGCAGGAGCAGGTGTGGTGACGACATACGCCAATGCGAACTACATCCAGGACGACCTCCTCGGGGACCGGGCGCAAAGACTGAGCGCGTCTTTGCAGAGAGCAACTCCTATAAACACGGACGATCATCCTGTATTGATGCTTGCCTATATCCGGTACTGGCTACGGTTCTTTTCTGCAGAAAGCTGGGTTCCGGCGCTGATCTTCCTTGCAGTTCTTCTGTTTGTTGTTCGCGCCGATAGGGTTTCATTCGGCGTGGTGGCAGCGGGGTGCGGGGGTATTATACTCGAGCTGATGGTGTTGATTATTGTCCAGGTAGGGTTCGGCAACGTTTATAAGATGAGCGGTGCGCTCATCGGTCTCTACATGGCCGGGATGAGCGTTGGAGCATTTGCCGGTGGCGGAATGAAGCTGACTTCCCGTGTATATGCTGCGATGCAATCCGGTCTCGCGCTGACTCTTCTAATAACTTCCTCTCTGCAATACGGCGCATCGTCGCGCCCCCTGACGGGCGTGGCGGGTCTGGTCGTCTGTTTGTTTGTGGGATCGCTGGCGGCGGGGGTAGTGTTTGCTCTTACATCCCGAATAATGGCACGCGATCCCGTGAAAACGGGATCACGCCTGTATAGCGCAGACCTATTGGGTTCGGCGATTGGCGCATTGCTTGTTGGTCCATTCTTGCTTCCCCTGCTGGGCGTGCATGTTGTTGCGAACGCTGCCGCCGGCGTTGTTGTCGTCGGAACAATTATTTCGTTGACGTCCCCTGTGTGGAGGGTTCATGAAAAAGCGTGAATTTCTTGGGTGCTGTGCATTTGGCGCGATGAATCTGATTGCGGCCAAGCCGCTGCCGCCGCGCCTGCACGCAGAAGTCGATGCGTGGCTGAACAATGGATCGGCCGAGGACGAACCTTGGAAATGGAGCAAGGAGGCGCTCTTCGTCGAACAGGCGGGCGACAGCATACATTGTTTGAAATGTCCCAACGATTGCACGATTCCGGTTGGAGGAACAGGCCTCTGCCGTAATCGTGTGAATGTTCGTGGAAAGCTCTATTCCATCGCGTATGGCAACCCCTGTGCAGTTCATGTTGATCCAATAGAAAAGAAACCTCTGCTGCACTTCCTTCCCGGGACACGGGCGTTTTCCATTGCTGCAGCCGGCTGCAATTTGGCGTGTCTGAATTGCCAGAACTGGCAGATTTCACAGGTGAGCCCGAAGGAGACCGAGAACCAGGATCTGATGCCGCGTGAGGTGGTCAACGAATGCCGACGGGCCGGATGTGCATCGATAGCCTATACCTACTCCGAGCCGACAACGTTTTATGAGTATGCCTATGATGCGGCGGAGATCGCTCACGGAGAGGGGATACGGAATGTCTGGAAGTCGAACGGCTACATCGAAGAAGCGCCGCTCCGAAGGCTCTGTCGCGTGATTGATGCCGCGAACATTGATCTCAAGAGCTTTGACGAGAACATCTATGCACGTCTCAATGCAGGGAAACTCGCTCCCGTGCTGCGGACGCTCCGGATCTTCCACGAAATGCACGTCTGGCTGGAGATCACCAATCTGGTGATCCCCGGTTGGACCGACGATCTGGAGATGATCCGGCGAATGTGTGCCTGGCTGTGCAAGAACGGACTTGATGATGTCCCCCTCCATTTTAGTCGCTTTACGCCGCTCTATAAGCTGAACCAGCTGGCCCCGACGCCGGTGAAGCGGTTGGAGGAAGCCCATGCAGCAGCGGTGAAGGAAGGGATAAAGTACGCGTACATTGGCAATGTACCCGGCAATGCGGCCGAGCATACATATTGCCATCACTGCAAGAAAATGATCCTCGAGCGGCGGGGATACTCTATTGTTACCAATAATCTCAAAAATGGTAAGTGCATGTATTGCTCGACGAGTATTCCGGGCGTCTGGGGGTTATAACGCCGCAACGGCGGGATCTGGTCTACGTAGAATACTGTATACCTATTCTTCGCGATCACCAGGAGATTGACCATGACGAACCGTATGATTGCTACGACGGCATTTCTGTTCATTGTCCTCTGCGCCAACATGGCTGTCGGGCAGGAGGATTCGGCGAAGTCGTATGAGCACAATCACTGGAATTGGTTTAGATTTCATCGCAACCCGACGATGAGTATCGTGTACGGTTGGATGCAGAGCGGTCTTGATGGATCCACGCAACCATTCTATGCTCCGCGAAGTGCCGAGGTTCGCCTCGGCGGACTCCGTCAGTTCGACGTGGACGAATCGGACAACATTGTCGAACACCGGAATGACTATCTCTTTCTTGGCGTCGCGTCAAAAGAACTTGGAGCCACGGTCAACGCAGGGGAGATCGCATTCACCGAGTGGCGGTTTGGGGCTGCCTGGGAAAAGGGATACGGTTACAAATTGACAAGCGCGTCCGAAGGGCCGACCATTAACCTGCTGACATCCCATGGTGCACAGTGGACAAATCTGACTTTGAAGGGTGGAATCACGAACGGTGCCGACAGCGCGATTCTAGGAATGTATGAGGGTGGGATGCGTCTTGGCATGAAAAGCGGGGCGGTGGTGCGTTTTCACATTCTGCCCCTGCTGGCACTGGATGCGAGCTACGAACGGTCTGTGGTCTACCGTCGTCTCAAATTCTGGGAGTGGCTTGGCAGTGTTGTCGTTCAAGGGGGAGGCGATTTGCTTCTCGACCGGTTTGTCGACAGGATTCTCCGCTCGACGCCCGAGGCGGTGCCTGTGGTGAACTTCGTTCTTAAGAATGCTCTGTCCTACGGGGTGTATGAACTGCGCAAGAAGAACGGGAACTGGCCGTTTGAATCGGAAGCGCCGATCAGCAACGACACGTTCATGGTTGGTGTTACGATGATCTTCTGATCAAAAGATCTAATGGAATATCGAAGAGTGAGGAGCCGGTCGGGGTCAGACCCCAACCAATTGCCAATTGCCCATGGCTATGGACGATTGACGTTGCCCTAGCCCCGAGACCCTAGCCCCTGCTCTTTAGCAACTCCGCAATCTGCACCGCGTTCGTGGCCGCTCCTTTGCGCAGATTGTCCGACACGATCCAGAGATTGATTCCTGAAGGGACCGTTGAATCCACGCGGACACGGCCGACAAACACCTCGTCACGGTCGTGGGCGTCGAGGGGAAGAGGATAGCGGGCGTTGTGGGGGTCGTCCACTAGAATCACTCCCGGTGCCTTCGCCAGAAGTTTCCNNTCACGCTCGCCGGGTCACTTGGCCTCTCGAACTCTACATTGACCGCTTCACTGTGCCCGCCCAACACCGGAACACGAACACACGTTGCGGTGACTTTAATAGAGTCGTCCCCCATGATCTTCTTCGTCTCGTTCACCATCTTCACTTCTTCCTTCGTGTAGCCGTCATCGCCAAACGTGTCGATGTGGGGAAGGGCATTCATGGCGATCCGGTGGGGGAACTTCGGATTGTCCATCGTCTTGCCTTCCAGCTCCAACTCCAGCTGTTGCTGCCCGCGCCAGCCTGCGCCCGTGACCGATTGATACGTCGAAACAACTATCCGCTTGATCGTAAAGGCGTCATGCAGCGGCTTCAATGCCACCACCATCTGTATCGTCGAGCAATTGGGGTTCGCTATGATACCATTGTGCTTGAATGCTGCTTCAGGATTGACCTCAGGAACAACGAGCGGCACATCGGGGTCCATCCGGAATGCACTGCTGTTGTCTATGACGACGATGCCATAGCGTGCGGCAATCGGAGCAAACTCCTTGCTCACGGACGCCCCCGCAGAAAACAGGGCGAAATCCGCTTTCGAATTTGCGAGGGTTTTCTCTGACAACACCTGCACGGGGACTTCCTCACCCCGGAATCGCACCGTTCTCCCGACAGAGCGGGCAGAGGCGAGTGGGATCAGTGTGCTGACCGGAAACCTGCGCTCTTCAAGCACCTGGATCATCTTCTGTCCCACCAGGCCGGTGGCGCCTGCGACGATGACTCTAAACGTGCGGTCGCTCATCAGTCGAATATCTCCCTGTTGATGTCGCGCGAATTGAAGAATTCCTCGTGAAGCAGCCGGACGACGGTGTCCAGATGTCCCTCATCCACCACGAAGCTGATGTTGATCTCCGATGCCCCCTGGGAAATCATGTTAATGTTCACGCTCGTTATTGCGTGAAGAACACGCGCGGCGATGCCCTGGCTGTTGCGCAGGTTGTCTCCGACGACGCAGACAATTGCCTTCGCTTTGGCGGCGGTCACTGTCGCGAATTGCCGCAGCTCCCCGATGATTTCATCGAGTCGTCCCGTATCATTGATGGTCGCCGAGACGCTGATATCCGACGTGGCGACAGTGTGGACCACCGTGCGGTATTTGTGGAAGACGTCGAACACATTTTCGAGAAAGCCATGCGCGAGGAACATCCGCGTGGAAACAATGCTGATCAGCGTGATGTCTTCCTTATATGCGATAGATTTCACGGTGCACTGCCCGGATGTGTCGGCCTGTGCGATGATCGCTGTTCCATGCGACGACGGACGGCGTGAGTTCAATACCCGGACGGGAATGTTCTTGCTGATCGCCGGAAGGATGGTTTCCGGATGCAGCACGCGGGCGCCGAAGTACGCGAGCTCGGATGCTTCCATGAACGACATCACCTTAATACGGTGAGCATCCGGCACGATTGATGGATCAGCGGTCAGAATCCCATCAACATCTGTCCAAATCTGGATCTCGTCGGCCTCCAGAAGCGATCCGATGAGCGCAGCAGAATGGTCCGATCCACCCCGGCCGATCGTCGTAGTAATGCCATTGGGCGTCGCTCCGATGAATCCCTGTGTGACGACAACGGCTCCGCGACGGAGGGCCGGGATGACGTGCTGGTCCAGTGTTGCGGGGATGATGCCGAGATCAGGCACTGCATGCGTGTAGTGGGCGTCGGTGATCATGAACAAGCGGGCGTCAACGAGCTCCGCAGCATGACCAAGAGATTTCAGGTATGCGTGGAAAATCAGACTGGAGAGCCGCTCACCGAACGAGGCCAGGAGATCAAACGAGCGTGGAGTCGCTTCACCAAGAATCGCAATGCCGTGTGCCAGGTCGTCCAGTTCGTCGAACCAGGAATCGATTGTTGCGCAAATCGAAGGGCAGGAAGAGGTTAGGAGTTCTTCCGCAATGCCTTTGTGCCGTGTGCGAAGGGAACTCAGCAAAGCTGTCGCCATCGTCTCCTGCCCCTGTGCGGCAAGTTCTCCCGCGTGCAGGAGTTGGCTTGTCACACCGGCTGCGGCCGAGAGGACAACAATGCGTTCGGGACAGTTTTGGGCGAGCACGATCCCGGCAACCCGCTTCATCGCGGCAGAATCCTCAACGGAGGTCCCGCCGAATTTCATTACGATACGTTTCATGCTAGGTCTCGCAAAAAAGCGGACAGCTCCGCGCCGAGCTGTTCGTACTCGATCAGAAACGCATCGTGTCCATGGGGAGAATGCAGCTCGAGATAGGTGCCGCCCGGAAGGTTGTGGGCAATACTGCGCTGCTCGTGTGCAGGGTAGAGGATGTCGGAATCGATGCCGACGCACAATGCAGGCATTGTCGTGCGGGCCAGGACTTCTTCCAGGCTCCCTCGTTCGCGGGCGATATCGTGCCCGTCCATCGTTCTGGTGATCGACAGATAAGTGTTCGCGTCGAAGCGATGGACCAGTTTTGTCCCCTGATAGCGGAGATAGCTCTCCACCTGGTAGCACACACCGAGGTGGTCACGGAGTGCGGGGCCCGGGAGCGGCGAAGCGATATCGCGGTGAAAACGGTTCATGAAAGAGATGTCGCTGCGATAGGAGACCATTGCCACCTGCCGTGCAAGCGAGAGGCCTCGCTCAGGCTGCCTGCTGGCCGGATATGCGCCCCCAAGCCAATCGGGATCATTCATGATCGCCTGCCGCGCAAGCTCATTGAGGCCGATGCACCAGGGGGAATGCTGCACCGCAGTAGCAATGGGGATGAGGGATGCGACTTCTCTGGGAAACATTGCTCCCCACTCAAGCACCTGCATGCCTCCCAGAGAACCTCCAATCACCGTGACGAGTCGTGATACTCCAATATGATCGAGTAACGCATGCTGCACCGTGACCAGATCGCGGACACTCACAGCCGGGAAATCGATACCATAGGCACGTTGGGTGGCGGGGTTTATCGAGGTTGGGCCCGTCGTGCCATAGCAGCCCCCCAGGAAATTCGAACAGACCACGAAGTATCGGTCGGTGTCAAAGGGCCGGCCCGTACCGATCATCGGATCCCACCAGCCGAGGCTGGCAGGATCCTCCGATGCGTATCCCGCGACATGCGCGCTTCCGGTGAGGGCATGGCACACAAGAATCGCATTGTCACCGCGGGCATTCAATGTGCCGTAGGTTTCGTATGCCACGTCCACCGGTGCAAGGCGCGCANNGTCGAAGTCCTCGATGATATCGTCGATGTGTTCGATGCCCACCGACACGCGCACCATGTCCGGTGTCACGCCTGCGGATGCCTGATCTGCGGCTGACAACTGCTGATGCGTAGTCGACGCCGGATGGATCACCAGGGTTTTGGCATCTCCCACGTTTGCCAGGAGACTTGCCAGTTCTACCTTGTTGATAAAGCGTTTTCCAGCTTCCAGTCCACCCTTGATACCAAAGACGATAATCGATCCGAACTGTCCCTTCCGCAGGTACTTCTTGGCGGCGGCATGGCTTGGATGATCTGGGAGCCCCGGATAGGCTACCCAAGCGATCGCCGGGTGCTTCTGCAGCCACTGTGCCAGCTGGAGCGCGTTTGAGCAGTGGCGTTCGACCCTCAGAGAGAGTGTCTCGAGTCCCTGGAGCAGCAGAAACGCATTAAACGGACTGAGGCAGGGTCCGAGGTCGCGCAACCCTTCGACGCGGGCGCGTACGATGAAGGCGATGTTTCCGAATGGACCGTTTGAGCCGAACACATCCCAGAATTTCAGTCCGTGATATCCTGGACTTGGTTCCGTGAATACGGGGAACTTGCCGTTGCCCCAGTTAAACTTGCCGGAGTCGACAATCACTCCGCCGATGGACGTGCCATGACCGCCGATCCACTTCGTGGCTGAGTGGGTTATGATATCCGCGCCATGTGCAATGGGTTGTGTGAGATATCCCCCGGCGCCGAATGTGTTGTCGACCACAAGCGGGATGCCGTGATCGTGGGCGACCTTTGCGATGGCGGCAAAATCGGGGATGTTGAGCCGTGGGTTGCCGATGGTTTCGATATAGAGTGCACGCGTCTTCGCGTCGATTGCACGCTTAAAGTCGTCCGGGTTGTCACCCTCAACAAACTTCACGTTAATTCCGAGGCGGGGAAATGTCACCTTGAACTGGTTGTATGTGCCGCCGTAGAGATTGCTGGTTGAGATGATATTTTCGCCTGCCGCCACGAAGTTGCTGATGGCGAGGAATTGGGCTGCCTGCCCCGAAGCAGTGGCGAGCGCTGCAACTCCGCCTTCAAGGGCCGCGATCCGTTTCTCGAACACGTCGCTTGTCGGGTTCATGATGCGGGTGTAGATATTCCCGAACTGCTCGAGCCCGAACAGCGCCGCAGCATGATCTGCGTTGTCGAAATTGTACGATGTCGTCTGGTAGATGGGGACGGCGCGGGCGTGCGTCGTTGGGTCAGGAGTCTGACCGGCATGCAGCTGAAGTGTTTCGAAGCGGTACGGAGAACGGGTAGCCATAGAATCCTCTCGCTATTGTGTAATGAGGCGGCAAAGGGTGAACGACAGGAGCGGGGAGGGGTTGTAAACGAAAAAACCTCATCCGGTCCTGAAGATGTCCGAATGAGGTCGCCGCAAAGTTTTGGCTCATTACGGATTCATCTTCATCCCGTCAAAGACGGGAACAGAAGTTAGCACCTGCATTCCGCCCGCCCCTTTGGGGTTCAACCTTTCGGGGGTCGCACGGAACCGGTTGCTGTGGCTTCGCAGGGTCTGTCCCTCCGCCACTCTGGATGAATCTTATGAAGTGTAGCAATCTTCAGAATGATATTCAAGGGAAAAAAGTTCCGGGGAGGCTTGCTTTTTATCGATGGCTTTGCGATATTTGAATACAGTATATTGTATACAATATACAAGGAACGACTACGATGGCACACGCGGGACGCGCAGCAGAGGTCGACTTCGGGGATGTGCGATTGGCGGATGTGAAACCACTGCGCGATCGTATTGCGGAGATGGTAAGAGAGTCGATCATCGACGGAAAAATCCGCCCTGGAGAACGGCTCGTCGAGCCCGATCTCGCCGGACGACTTGGCGTCAGCCGCACGCCGCTGCGCGAGGCGTTGTTGCAGCTCGATTCCGAAGGATTTGTGAATGTGACACCGCGTCGCGGCGCGGTGGTGAGCGAGCTCTCCACGGAAGATGCCATGGAAACCTATCTTGTCAAAGGCGCCCTGGAATCTCTCGCCGCCCGTCTCGCCTGCGAGGGGATTACCGATGCGGAACTCGTTGCCCTCCGGGAAATCCACGACCGCATGACGCGCTTTGCTGCATCAAAAACGCGTGACAACAGGCGCATCCTTCAACTCAACGCGGAATTCCATTCCGCAATCAGCGCTGCCTCGCACAACGAAAAGCTTATCCAGTACATCCGCGTTCTTCGCAGCCAGGCGTTGCGCTACAACTATATCTATCTCTCCGTTCTGTCGCATCTGTCATCGTCACTTCGTGAACATTCCCGGATCCTCGATGCAATTTCCCGGCGCGACGGTGATGCGGCGGAACGTCTTGTACGTGCACACGGTGATGCCGCCCGTGCAGCGTTGTGTACATTTATCGAACAGCATACGGCTTCACGGACGTGACCCGTTGTTCACCGGAAGCCGAACCACCATCAGGAGCATCTATGGCCACATCCCGCAGTAAAGTCGCTGTCGTCGGATATGGAAACGTCGGACGCTGTGCAGTCGAATCCATCCTCGTTGAGCCGGATATGAAGCTCGCCGGCGTCGTCGAGGTGCCGGCATTCGTCACAAAGCAGGATCGACTGACCGAACGTGATCCGATCGGTCTCCAGAACGTCAGGTTCGTTTCGGACATCGAAGAACTCGGCACGATCGACGTGGCAATCTTGTGCTGTCCGTCGCGCGCGGTCCGCAAGACTGCAGAATCGATTCTCAAGCGCGGGATACGTACTGTCGACAGCTTCGATATCCATCATGACATCCCCACGATTCGCAAGCAACTCGACCAGGTCGCCCGTGAACACAATACGGTGTCGATTCTTTCCGCCGGTTGGGACCCCGGCGTCGATTCGGTGATCCGTGGATGGTTTCAGGCCATGGCCCCGCGGGGCATCACCTACACAAACTATGGACCGGGCCTTTCCATGGGCCATTCGGTCGCGGTGCGTGCAATCAAAGGTGTCCACGACGGCATCTCCATTACCGTGCCGGCAGGGATGGGCATTCATCGCCGCATGGTGTACGTGCAGCTGGAATCCGGAGTGAAGTTCGAAGATGTTGAGCAGGCAATCAAGCAGGATCCCTACTTCGTCAAAGACCGGACTTACGTCTTCGAAGTGGAAGATGTCAGCTCATTGTTGGACACTGGACACGGGGTGTTGCTCGAGCGCAATGGCGTATCGGGCGTCACGCATAATCAGTCGATGAGATTTCAGCTGAAGGTCAACAACCCGGCGCTGACTGCACAGGTGATGGTCTCCGCGGCACGGGCGGCGACAAAACAGAAACCCGGGTGCTACACTATGATCGAACTCCCCGTTGTGGATTTCCTCCACGGCGACGTGGATTCATTTGTGACAAAATTCGTGTGAGGTGACCGTGGCCGATCCCTATGCCCAGAAGATGACCAACCGGACCTTCTTTGCCGCAAAGGCGGACGTGAGTGGCCGTGTGGTGACAGTGTTGCGGGGCACGCTCGAATCACGAGCGCTCCATTTGATCGTTCCCATCTCACGGGCCTTTCCGGCCGGGAGTATCGTGGAATTCATCAGCACCGACGAATCCACTGCCGCACCCGGCGCCACCGTGGACCGCATCGGGTACATTGCATTTGCGGAACTCACCACCGGCGGCATCCTGCTGGCGGGAGATGCGGTCGAGGTGGATGGCAAGGTGATCGGCACGATTGCCGGGTATGACGATACGCATATGCCGAATCATCAGAATATCATTCTCAAAACAGATGGACGGGCGACCGGCGAAGGTCTCAGGCTGAAGCCGGGGACATCCGTTCTCATCCGCGGGTTTCAATCGTAACATCTCGTAGAAAGGAAAAACTCCATGGCACGACCGTCGTTCAAATTCCAGATGTACAAACGGCTGCAGGTAAACACACCGAAGATCTATGCCGAAGCCAAGAAGGCTGCTGAAACACTCAAGATGCCGGCAGAATTGAAGGGCGCGATCGGACTCACCGGCGCGATCTCCGGTTGTCCCTCTCCGTTGCGTGAGGATATCGAGAAGGCCATGGCGGCCGAATCACGCAAGGTCGTTTCACTCAGCGTGTATGTCGACCAGATACGTGAGATCATCAAAGGCGCGTACGGCGATGACTATGATGCTGCACCGGTCAACACCTGCGAAGGCGGCCTCTGGACAAGCTTCGACTGCCTCGTGACGCCTCCCTTCCAGGGCCGTGGTGACAACTATCGGACCCGGTACATCATTCCCTACGAACGCCACATCCATCACCAGGGTGGTTACGGTCGTCCGTACCCGCCGAAGTACAAAGACATTCTGGCCGATCGCGGCAGCACAGCCGGCGAGCTTGGTTTCTATGGCAAACGCCAGAACAATCTCGATACGGTGTTCGTGCCTATTCCGGGCGCATCCTACCCGGTTCACGGCATCAATTATCATCCCGTGCCGTTGATGAAAAACGTTGATGCAAAGGCCGGCATTGCGGCAATGCGCACTGCTGCAAGACAACATGAGATCCTCCTTGGGGGTTTTGCTTCACTCGGATATGATACCGTCGGGTACGGCTATGGGAAAAAAGATGCAGAAGGAACGCCTCTTCTGCAAAAAGGAATTGCCGAAATCGCACAGTCGTACAATGTTCCGTACATCATCGACAACGCGTGGGGCATGCCGATCATTGGCAACAGCATCAAGAAGATCGGTGCCGATGTCATGATCTTCAGCATGGACAAGGCCACCGGTTCACCGACCAGCGCATTGATCATCGGGAAAGAAGAAGCTATGGTCCCGATCCGCCGTGCCCTCGGCTACCACGGTGCACGTTACGGCACCACAACCTCCTACGGCAAAGCGGCATTCGTCACGCAGGACCCCGGCAAAGAGGGTCTGTCAGGCCAGGTCGCCGCTCTCAAAGTGCTTCGCGACAAGCCCGAGGTCATGAAGAAGCCCGTCGACGACCTCTATGCCATCACGGTTGAGGAATTCGCCAGGATCGATGCGCGGATCCGTCCGTTCTTCCAGATCTCCAAGACCTACAACTCCGGTGCTGTCGAGGTCAACTATGAAGACAGCTGGAAAAACGGCAAGCTTGGTATCCCGATCTTCTCGATCGAAGACATGTACTCCGGCTCGAATCTGTTCCAGGATGGCATGAGCCAGATGGGGATTATCCCCACGATCGCGTATGATGCCAACTTCTTCATCTCCCCCGGTCTGGGGACAACGGATGAGCATGGTCAACTGATTCCCGAGCGCGCCCGGATGATCATCCGCGCACTGGTGATGTTGATCGAAATCGTCTGCAACGAAGCAGGTATCTTTGAATAATACGGCAATGGAAATGACGATTACGTGGGGCAATGGCAGCATCAGTCTTCACTCATCATTATTGAAACCCTATGACTGCACTTGATGCGGTGATGGATGGTCTCGATATCGAGACCTACCTGGTATGCGGAACCGAACGGGAAGGGAAGGATCTGGCTCTTCGCCTCGGACATGAGCTCAATCTTGGTGAAGTCGACATCATGTTCTGCGAATTTGACGGTTACGGTGTGCGCGTGCGGCTGCGGAAGTACATCCATAAACCGGGTGATCCGTACCGTTGGCTCATGGCGCCGCGAGACAAGGACGAGAAGGCATGAAGATGAGAAAGATCCTTTGCGTGCCGCTCGACCCCGTGCATGACGTGGGCATCAAGATCATCCGGAATGCGCTTGCCACCCGGGGCTTCGACACCGAACTGCTTTCGCCGGATCTGCCGATGGAGGAGATCGTCCGACGTGCAGCGGCCGGTGCGTATGACGAGATTCTTGTCAGCCGGACTCTCGGCTATGGCGTCGCGGAGCTTCTGGGCCGATTTGTGGACCTTCTCGATGCCGCCGGTGTGCGTGAGCGTTCGCGTGTGATTCTCGGTGGGAAAGCCGTCACCTCTGAGCTTGCCGCGGAATTGGGGTTTGATCGTGGGTTCGATGAGCACTCACGGATCGAAGACATCATTGCGTTCATTGAAGGAAAGAGCGCTGTAGCAGACACCGCTACTGTCGAAAAGCGGAAGCCCGATATCACCGCGGGGTACAGCTACCGGGTTCATGACCCGCGCATCGAGAGTGCCCTCGATGAAATTGTGGATAAGGTGTTGCACTGGGCGGAGGGAAAATCCACTCCGGGAACACGACGCGCTGCGGTCCGTCAGAACCTTCTCGAAGAAAACTCTGAAGCCCGGAGGACGGCATTGTTCGAGGAGTATCTCTCCCTGTCGGATGCGGTGATCGCTGATGCGTCCCGCCGGGGAATCATGCCGAAGGGCGTGCGAAAGCTGTCGCAGGAAGAAGTTCGAGAACTCCGGGGGATGCTGAAAGAACGGCATGCGTTGCGGCCTGTATCATTGCGCCATTCCGGTGAGCGTCCATTGATATTCAAGTTCCTTGGGTCCGGTTGTCCGATGATGGATATCATCCATGCCAAGGTCTGTGAACGGTGGGGAGTTGATGGATTCCTGTTGATCAACCCATCGTGGGAAGCACGCTACGAAGGGCTGTTGGAAGGTGCACTGACGCATCGGAACGATGGCACGGTCACGTCGACAGAAAACATCCGCCTCGTCCGTGATCTCCTCGAGCCGTCAACGCTTCTGACGGTTCGTGCACACCGCGGGCTCAACACGCCGGAGACCGTGGTGCTTGCCGCCCACGGCGGCGCTGACATGACCAAGATCGATCTCGTCTATGGATCCCTTGGCGCCGGTACAGATCCCGCCCGGCTTGCGGTCGATGGGATTGAAGCCATACGCCTTGCTGCCCGCTACAAGATGCCATTCGACATTCCGGGCAACGACGAGCTGAGCGGTGTCCCGGCGTGGAAAACTCTTGCAGGACTCCTGATCAATGTGCATCTCGGCAAGCGACTCGGTGCGCGTGCCATTCTCAAGCCGCTCTTCTGTTACGGTCCGCACATTGTCATTAATGGATTGATGCGCCAGACGTTTGTGGACTACAATGCGGCAAAAATACGCGCACTGCGGGCCATCGTCGACTGTCCGATCTGGCCCGGAGAGCCGATTGCGTTCATGACGCAGACTGAAGATCGTGTGCAGTCGGCAACGGCAACATCATTCCATGCGGCCCTCGGAACCGCTCTCAAGGTGGATGCCATGACCGTTGCATCAACGGATGAAGCCTATTCGCGGGGTCCGATTTGCATCGCTTCGCGCATCGACAGTCTCCAGGGTATTCACGAAGCCGCGCGCTTCATGGGTCAGGCGGGATTCGCCTCAACCCCGGCCGCAGATTCGATGACTGAGGACCTGCACGCAAAGATCGCCGACGTGTTGGATCGTGTACGAACAGCCTCAGATCTCCCCTCTGCCATATCGGAAGGATTTTTGGGGGATCGGGAGGATGGCGCATATCCTGGAACATTCGGTAAAGGGACGGTCGCCTGAGCCATGATCATCGGGGTCGCCGGAACTGCAAAAAATACCGGTAAGACAACAACCCTTTGCACGCTGATCCAAACGGCGTATGCAAATGGCCATCTGCCCGGCGTCACCGGCATCGGCTATGACGGTGAGGAACGTGACAATGTCACCCTTCTGCCCAAACCGCGCATCACGGTGTTCCCCGGCATGATCGTGACAACCTCCGAGCAATGCCTCGCTGCTTCAACGGCAAAACTTCGTGTACTCTACCGCACGGGAATCCTGACCGCACTGGGNNCTGATCGGGTGGTGTTTGCAACCGGGGGAGCACGGTCGACGAATCTCGCTCTCCTCACTGAAGAGACATCAGCAATAGAACAGATCTTTCAGCACGGAGTATCCGAAGCGGACTACACAAGCGTCTCGGGGATCCGTCTCATAGCGAAAGATATGCAGATTCAATGCGCCGCGAGTGCATTCCATGGTACGGAGGATATTGTCCGCATAATGGACCGCATTCCCGAGGGGTT
>PMMO01000075.1:0-195 GCA_003162215.1 Ignavibacteriota bacterium | reverse complement strand
CGCCATAACGTTCAATCCATACTATCCCGCATTTGATGGGACAACATACCGTCCCGCGTACCTTGACGCTTCGTCCGGTCGCTCGACGCTTTCCGCCGCGCTCACTACGCCGGTGATTGACGTGATGGCAGATGGGGGGGAGGAACTATACAAGCGATGCTTTGATGCGGCGGAGACCCTCGCCTCCCCATGAGT
>PMMO01000195.1 GCA_003162215.1 Ignavibacteriota bacterium | reverse complement strand
ACCTATGCGGCCTTCGAGATTCACGGGAATGATCTGCGCGATGGTGCCCGCTCATTCGCTGCAGCCCGCGCCGGTGTCAGCATCGCCGGCAAAGATGATCAGTTCTTCGTGGATCTCGGCAACTTCCTCACGATGGACGAATACAACGACAAGCGTCTTCGTGACCGGCAGCCGGAGCGGGTGTACAACACAGCCGCCGGACAGTACTGGCGGTGGGATTCAGAGGATTCGAGGCTCACTTTCCGTGATCAGCGCATCTCAAGTGAAGACATGTACAATAACCGGAAGTTTGTCGGCGCAGCAATCATCGTCAATCATGTGGTCAGTGCAATAAACGCAGCGCGGGCGGCAATCTCGTATAACTCATCCCTGGAGAAATCGCTCGGAAGTCTGGAGTTGTCCAGTCGCGTTCTCGGCGGACCGGGAGGCGAGCACGGTGTGCTGGTGACGATATCAAAGACGTTCTAGCCGGCTTTCTATTCCTGTGGTCAACGTGATGCGGTGTCTGAAACTGACGATTGAATATGACGGCACCGACTTCGTCGGCTGGCAGAGTCAGTTGAACGGCCGCGCGGTGCAGGATGAGGTCATACGGGCATTGCATCAGGTGCTCAGGGAAGACGTGACTCTTATTGGAGCGGGGAGGACGGATTCCGGTGTGCATGCACGGGGGCAGGTGGCGGGGTTCCGGACCGAGAATGTCATTGCACCCGGTAAGCTTTTCAACGCATTAAACGGGCTTCTTCCGGAGGATGTTCGGGTTCATGCCGTCGAAGAGGTCCCTGTCACGTTTCACGCCAGATTCGATGCCCGCCAGCGCAGATACTCCTATCGCATCTCGCTCAAACCCACGGCGCTTGATCGCCGAACGAGCTGGTTCGTGAAATTCCCTCTCGACGCGCGGTTGATGAAGGCGGCTGCTGAACAGGTTCTTGGCAAGCACGACTTTGGTGCTTTCTGCAAGCACGAAGCGGAAGTCGAGAACCGGGTTTGTACGGTGGTGCTATCGCGCTGGACCCCTGAGGGCGACCGCCTGGTATACGATGTGGCTGCTGACCGTTTCGTTCACGGCATGGTTCGGGTCTTGGTAGGGACCATGGTGGGAATCGGGAGGGGATTCACGCCAATTTCGAGCCTTGCCGGTATCATGGCATCGCACGACCGCTCGGCGGCAGGTGAGGCAGCACCGGCAAGGGGGTTGTGCCTGGAGGAGGTGTTATATACATGACTACTGGGGGTGACCATTAAGTACGGCACGTGTCATTGNNCACTGACCTTTTAGTCACCCCCGGAGTTTCTTCTCGTCCCCTCGCGCCTGCCCGTCGTAAAACCCTCTCCCTGCGTGTAATAACTGGTGCGGAGTGCCCTTTCCCTAGCCGATGGCCCAGAACAATGCTCTCAAAAGTCCTCAGCGGAGCGACATATGGAGTGAATGCTTTCCTTGTGGAGGTTGAAACCCATCTCGAGCGACAAATCCCGGGCTTTTCGATCGTTGGACTACCAGACATAGCTGTGAGAGAGAGTCGTGAACGCATTCTGGCAGCCATCCGCAATTGTGGGTTCGAGTTCCCCCTAAGGAAGATCACGGTGAACCTTGCTCCCGCTGACATCAAGAAGGAAGGCTCCTCATTTGACCTCCCAATGGCAATGGGCATTCTGGTTGCCACCGAACAGGTTGACCCCGCCGTGCTCCCAGATTTTGTAATGGTAGGAGAGCTAGCCCTGGATGGCACACTTCGGCCTATCCGTGGCACGCTCCCGATAGCTATGGAGGTCCGGCGGCTCGGAATATGTGGAATGATTGTACCCAAGGAGAATGGCAAAGAAGCCGCAATGGTGACGGGGCTCTCCGTATATCCGGTCTCGTCTTTGAAGGAAGCAGTAGAATTCATGAACGCCGACCATGCCAGGTTGAAGCCTCTTGCGGTGGACGTGGCCACATTGTTAGATCAGGATCAGGTATACTTCGCCGATTTTGCTGATGTGAAAGGGCAGGAGAATGTCAAACGTGCACTTGAGGTGGCTGCCGCAGGAGCTCATAATATCATAATGATAGGTCCTCCTGGCTCAGGTAAAACGATGCTTGCTAAACGACTGCCGAGCATTCTGCCGCCCCTGACATTCGAAGAGGCTCTAGAGACAACGAAAATACACTCGGTGGCGGGACTTCTCCCTCCCGGCGCGGCGCTTGTTGCGACGCGGCCTTTCCGGTCACCGCATCATACAATTTCCGATGCAGCCCTCGTTGGAGGTGGCCTCGTGCCACGGCCGGGGGAAATCTCACTCTCCCATCATGGAGTGCTCTTCCTCGACGAGCTCCCGGAGTTTGCCCGAAACGTGCTCGAGGTGCTCCGGCAACCTCTTGAGGACGGGGCCGTCACCATCAGCCGCTCCCGGCTGTCCGTGACATACCCGGCGAACTTCATGCTCGTATGCGCCATGAACCCCTGCCCTTGTGGCCACTACACCGACCCGAACAAGGAGTGCACTTGCGGAACGGGCCTCATCCAGAAATACATGGCAAAAATCTCGGGCCCCTTGATGGACCGTATTGACCTGCACATCGAAGTACCTGCGATTAAGTATCGGGAGCTGGCAGGTAAGGAGTACGGAGAGCAATCGTCAGGAATACGTGACCGCGTCTCTCGGGCGCGACGTCTGCAGGCTAAACGATTTGCCGGGAGGAAGGGCCTTTATGCAAATGCCGACATGCAATCGCGCGACATCAGGGAATTCTGTGTAATCGACGGAACAGGCGAAGAGCTGCTGCGGATGGCCATCAACAAGTTGGGGCTTTCGGCCAGAGCCTACGACCGCATCCTCAAGGTGGCACGCACCATCGCCGACCTCGCGGGGGTGCCGAATATCCAGCCTGAACACCTTAGCGAGGCAATCCAGTACAGGTCATTGGACAGGAATCTCTTGTGATTTGCCTCCCTTTCCCGATTTTCATACCTTTACCGCCACACTTTGCACGAGGAGCGCATGCACAAGGTCACCCTGATCCCCGGCGACGGTATTGGTCCCAGCATTACTGATGCCGCAGTCCGCATCATCGAAGCTGCAGGTGTCGGTATCGACTGGGAGAAGGTCGAAGCCGGTCTTCCCGCAATTGACAAGTTCAAAGACCCTCTCCCCAAGGAGGTGATTGACTCAATCGAGCGGAACCGCGTTGCGCTCAAAGGGCCCCTGACCACACCCGTGGGTTCGGGGTTCCGCAGTGTAAATGTCGCTCTCCGCAAAGAGTTTGACCTTTACGCGAACGTCCGGCCTGCACGGTCGTTCGAAGGTGTTCCTTCGCGTTACGGGCAGATTGATCTGGTTATCGTGCGTGAAAACACTGAAGAGTTCTACGCCGGCATCGAACACTACATCGACCCTCAGCGAAGCGCGGCTGAGACCATCGGGGTTGTAACCCGGAGGGGTTCGGAGCGCATTGTGAAGTACGCCTATGAGTACGCCCGGAGCCATAACCGAAAAAAGGTCACCACCGTTCACAAAGCGAACATCCTGAAGTACACGGGTGGTCTGTTCCTTGATGTCTCCCGGCACGTTGCCGCGGGATACCCGGAGATTGCCACGGAGGACCGCATCATCGATAACATGGCGATGCAGATGGTCATGAAGCCGCAGCAGTTCGACGTGATCGTGACGACGAATCTGTTCGGCGATATCCTCTCTGATCTTGCATCGGGACTTGTGGGAGGATTGGGCCTCGCCCCCGGCGCGAACATCGGCTACTCCGCGGCGATCTTCGAAGCAGTGCACGGGAGCGCTCCCGATATCGCGGGAAAGAACATTGCGAACCCCACTGCAGTCATTCTCGGTGGAGTAATGATGCTCCGCCATCTCAATGAACACGCTGCGGCCGACCGCATCGAACGGTGCGTCCGCGAAGTGATCAAGGAAGCGAAGAACGTCACGCGGGATCTGAATCCTGATTCGGGTGTGGGGACAACGGAGATGACGCAGGCGATCATCGACCGTATTCACGCATCGTCATAAACAACTACCTCGCCGAGCCCCAGTTTTTCAATGGGTTCCTTCACACTGCTGCTGTCGCCGACCACCACAACGGCGAATCTGTCTGGATCCAGCCAGCGCTGTGCGACCTGGTGGATCTCGTGACCTGTCAGCGCATTGAGCCGGTCCAGATACGTGCGATAGTGATCGTCAGGCAGGTCATATGCGTAGACCGCTTGCAGTCTCCCCGCCACCTGTGACGGCGTTTCGAATGAGCGGAGGAAGTTTCCGCTCAAGCTTTGTTGAGCATGCTGCAATTCTTCTTGTGTGACTCCCTCCCCGGCAATCCGCCGGACTTCGTCAATCATCACGCTGATCGCTTCATCTGTACGCGCAGTATGGAAGGCGCCTCCCTGCACAAACGTTCCCGATGATCGGAGTGCAGAAAAGGCGGACCACGCTCCGTAGGTGAGGCCCCGCTGCTCGCGCAGTGAAGTATTCAGCCGGCTGCTGAACTGCCCCCCAAGACAATGGTTCAGCACCGTGGCAGCCAGATAGTCCGGATGGTTCCTCGGCATAGCGATGGAGCCCATGCGGACTTCGGCCTGAGGAGTTGCGGGCCGGTCGATAAGGAACAGTCTTCTGCAATCCTGAGTCTTCGCCTGCGGGTGTGATCGTGAAGAGACGGCTCCGCTTTGCCATCGTCCCAGATGTCTCTCGCACGTCTCATGCCATACATCGATTGTCACATCACCGGCTGCAATGGCGACCGCCCCTTCAGGCCGGTACCTCTCACGAAAGAAGGCGATAGTATCCCGATGCGTCAGCAGTTCGACCGTGTTGCGCGTACCCATGGTCGGTGTGCCGTAGGGGTGTTCCGGGCCAAACAACATACGGTCCAATGCATGCGACGCGCGCGCGCCCGGCCGGTCGCGCATCTGCATGAGCGATGTTGTTTGTGTGACCCGCAGGCGATCCACCTCCTGTTGCGGGAATGTCGCGCCGGAAAGAACTTCTCCGACAATGCTCATCACGTCGTTCACATGATGCGTGAGCGTAGAACAGACGATGGATGAGGCATCGTGAATGACAGTGACGTGAAACGCCGTGCCGAGGAATTCGATTTGTTCGGCCAGCGCATGGATGTCGGAAGTCGTGGTCCCCGCGTCCAGTGATACGCCGGTCAGGTGGCTAAGGCCCGCCTGGCCGACCGGATCGTCAATACTCCCCGCGCGGAACATCAATGCGAATGATACAATGGGCAGCGAATGCATCTCTACTGTACGGAGGTCCAGTCCATTGCCGAGTCGATCGGCCCGTATCCGGGGAAGGGCAGGAGTCATGAGGACTCCCGGGGAAGGACCTCGAGAATGACGGGTTCGCACTCGAGAAACGATGCGGTCCTCGATCGTACATTGCCGGGATCCAGTCTCTGGAACCGTTCGAAATACCGGTGCACGTTCAGTGCCGATCCGGTGAGCGTGTGAAACAGCGAGCATCTGTGCACTCTGTCACGCACCGCATCGAGGCCCAGCACGAGTTCCGACTCTTTGATGTTCAACGACTTCTGCAACTCGCGGGAGCTCAATCCGTGTGTGATGAAATCATCAATGTGTTTTCGCAACGCTGCAAGGAGGTGCCCGGGACGGACGCCTTTTCTGGCTGTCGCCACAACGACAAGCTTGCCATCGCATTCGAGTCCGTGCTGATATGCGGAGACTGATTGCGCGAGTTGTTCTTCGATCACTAGCGCCTTGTGCAGCCGGGAATTCTTCCCTGCGCCAAGAATATCCGTCGCCACATCGAGGATGATGTCGTCATCGGTGAACCATGCGGCCGAGCGCCAAACGAGGTACACGCGCGGAAGCGCGACGTTGTCGTGCAAGGTAATGTGTTGTGCCGGCGCATGCTCCCACGAAGGGAACACCGGCAAGGAGGGGCTTCCTTCGGCGGGGATGTCGCCGAAATATTTCTCAACCAACGCACGGGCTTCCGGGGGATCGAAATGACCGCCGATCGTAACCACGGCATTCCCGGGCGCGTAAAACCGCCGGAAAAACTTCCGGAGGTCATCCAGTGTTGCATTATCAAGATCCCGCATGGACCCGATGACGGGCCAGCTGTACGGATGGCCGGCAGGGAAGACTGCTGCGGAGATGGTCTCCTGCGCAAGGCCGTAGGGCTGATTCTCGTAGCTCTGACGTCGTTCGTTCTTCACGACGTCGCGCTGGTTTTGCAGTTTCAGGTCTGTCAACGCGGGAAGGAGCCGTCCCATGCGGTCCGCCTCGAGGAACAGGGCAGTCTCAAGCTGATCGGACGGCAGGACTTCATAGTAGTTTGTGCGGTCTTCGGTGGTCGATCCGTTCACCTCTGCGCCCATTTCTTGCAGACGACGGAAATGCTCGCCATCCTGCACGTGCTCGGAACCCTTGAACATCATATGCTCAAACAGATGCGCCAGACCCGTCAGCCCCGGTTGCTCGTTCTTCGATCCGACGTGATACATCACTTCCACTGCAACGACAGGGGAGTCGGGAGAATGGTGGAAAAGAACGGAAAGCCCGTTCGCGAGGCGGAATTGATCGAGTGGAAGAGAGAGGGAATTCATGTTCCCGATCAATATCAGTAATTGTCGGATGAAAAGTCAAGAATGGACAGTTTGATTTTGGATGCCAAGTTTATTTGATTTCTAAATGGCGGGAAGGCAAAGTGTTCTGATGAAGATCGGATCGCTCACAATCGAACAGGGTATTGTGCTTGCACCGATGGAAGATGTGACTGATCTTCCGTTCCGCCTGATCTGCAAACGGATGGGCGCAGATCTGATGTACACGGAGTTCGTCAACTCCGACGGCCTGGTCCGTGGCAATGTGAAGACGCAGAAGAAGATGAGCTTCCTGGAAGAGGAACGGCCTATCGGCATCCAGATCTATGGCGGAGATGTGGCGGCGATGGAAGGTGCTGCACGGCTTGCGGAGAGTTATTGTCCGGACCTGATCGACATCAATTGCGGCTGCTGGGTGAGAGATGTGGCGATGCGCGGAGCAGGTGCGGGTCTGCTGCGCGACCTCCCGCGAATGGAGCAGATTGCATCCACGGTGGTACGTGCGGTGAAGACGCCGGTGACGCTGAAGACGCGACTTGGATGGGATGCCGGCAGTATCCGGATTGTTGACGTGGCCAGGATGTGCGAACAGGTGGGGATTCAGGCGCTCACCGTCCACTGCCGCACCCGCGAGCAGGGACATCGTGGTACAGTTGATTTCAGCTGGATCCCGCGCATCAAGGAGGCGGTGTCGATTCCGATTATCGTCAACGGCGATATCGTCACACCCGAGGATGTCCGCAACGCTTTTGCCACCACCGGATGCGATGCTGTGATGGTTGGCCGGGGCGCGGTATCAAACCCATGGATCTTCCGCCAGGCGAAGCACTATCTCGCTACGGGGGCACTCTTGCCCGAGCCGACAATCGAAGAGCGGGTGGCATTGCTGAAAGAACACCTGCTATTGGCTGTGGAGCACAAGGGGGAACGCACAGGAGTCATCGAGCTCCGTAAACACTACTCAGGGTTTCTCCGGGGGATGCCCCACGTTTCGAAAATCCGCAACGAGCTCATGCAGTTCACTCAGGCAGAACCTATCTTTGAACATCTGACCCGGTTTCTGGAGTTCTATTCACCGGGTTGACCCGGGAGCATCGCGTTTTGTTGTGTCTCACCTTCATTTTCCGTAACATAGTACCCTTTCCATTTCAAATTTCACCGGGAGGTTTTCATGAATGGGTATTCTCACAGGGGGATCGTGTGGGTTTTTGTGTTTGTCGCGAGCATTGGCATCTCTGCCTTGCGGGCAGATGACGGGATGTGGACCTTCGACAACCCTCCACGCAAGCTGTTGAAGGACCGTTACGGATTCGAACCGACGCAGCAATGGTTGGATCACATCCGCCTCTCCAGTGTTCGTTTCAACGATGGTGGATCCGGCGCATTTGTCAGCCCGGACGGTCTCGTCCTTACGAATCATCATGTTGCGCGCGGACAACTGCAGAAGATGTCCTCGAAGCAGAAAGACTATGTTGCAGACGGCTTCTATGCACGCACCCAGAAGGAAGAGATAAAATGCACTGATCTTGAGCTGAACGTGCTGGTGTCGACGGAGAACGTCACGGACCGTGTACAGGCAGCACTCAAGCCGGAGATGACACCGAAGCAGGCGCTTGATGCCCGCAAAGCCGTAGCAGCCAACATCAGCAAAGAGACAAAAGAAAAGACCGGCCTTCAGGCAGATATTGTACCGTTCTACCAGGGAGGCGAGTACTGGCTCTATTGCTACAAGAAGTACACCGACGTGCGATTGGTGATGGCACCCGAGATGAAGATCGCATTCTTCGGCGGTGATCCCGACAACTTCACCTTCCCCCGGTATGATATCGATATGACGTTTTTCCGTGTGTACGAGAACGGCAAGCCGGTAAAATCGGAGCACTACCTTCATTGGAACGCCAAGGGGGCAGCTGATGGCGAGCTGGTGTTCGTGTCCGGTCATCCGGGCTCAACAAACCGCCTGCAATCGTTCGAACAGATAGTCTCTCAGCGTGATTATGGCTATCCTGAACGGCTAAAGGCATATCAGCGCCGTCTCGCCTTGTTGAAGGAGTATTCGAAACGCGGGCCCGAGCAGGCCCGTCAGGCCGCCGGTCAGATTTTTGGTATTGAGAATGGGCAAAAGGCATCATTGGGCGAATATGCCGGCTTGCAGGACAAAGATCTGATGGCGAAAAAAGCAGCGGAAGACAAGGACCTGCGTGACCGTGTAAATGCGAATCCGGAGTGGAAGCAAAAGTACGCATGGGCATGGGATTCGCTGAATGTTGTGATGGACCGCGACAGAGCGAACGCAAAGGTGCGCGGCCCCAGGAGAATCCCACGAGGACTCTACAACTTCGCTGCACAGCTCGTACAAGCCGCTGACGAACTGAAGAAGCCAAACGGCGAGCGACTTTCACCGTACCAGGATGCGAATTTAGAATCGACCAAATTCCGGCTCTTTTCTCCGGCCCCGGTGTACACCGAGCTTGAAGAGGTGCAACTGGCGGATGGTTTACAGGAAGCCTTCGAGAAACTGGGTGCTGATGATCCGTTTATCAAGATCGTGCTGGATGGTAAAGCTCCCGCCGATGTCGCCCGCGATCTTGTGAAGGGGACGACGCTGGTCGACCCCGCGGTGCGCAAAAAGCTCTTTGATGGCGGTGAGAGCGCCCTAGCCGCATCGACCGATCCCATGGTAGTGCTGGCTCGCAAGCTCGCTCCAATGACCAAAGAAGCACGCGAGTGGGATGAGAAATATGTCGCCGGCATTCGCACGTCTGCCAACGAGAAGATCGGGGAAGCGCGTTTTGCCGTGTACGGTAAGAACACGTACCCTGATGCGACGTTCACCCTCCGCCTCTCCTATGGCCCGGTGAAGGGGTATCCCATGAACGGGACGATCGCTCCGTCGAAGACAACATTCTACGGACTGTTCGACCGTGCCTTCTCGTTTGACAACAAGGGTGACTTCAGGCCCCCGCAGCGGTATCTGGACAACATTTCAAAACTCGATCTCTCGACCCCGCTGAATTTCGTGAGCACGTGCGATATCATCGGCGGCAATTCCGGTTCGCCGGTGGTGAACACGAAGGGGGAATATGTCGGGCTCATTTTCGATGGCAACATTGAGAGCTTGCCCGGGCGCTTCCTCTATTCCGAAACGGCAAATCGCGCCGTGGCGGTGCACAGTGCGGCGATCATCGAGGTGCTTCGGAAACTGTACGATGCGGGGGATCTTGCAGATGAGCTGGAGAGGAATGCGAAGTAAAACGGTCTGAATAGGACAGAACTGAACAGGGGGCGCCTCGTACAGGTGTATTGTAGCTCGATAGAAAT
>PMMO01000062.1 GCA_003162215.1 Ignavibacteriota bacterium | reverse complement strand
CTTACGTTTGAGATGTGGAGGTCCGGTCTGAACAGATAGGATGTTGGTCTGTCACATGTCTGTCATATGTCTGTCACATGCCCGTCACATGTCTGTCACATGTCTGTCACATGACAGACATGTGACAGAGCGGTTATCCCCGATCATCGAAACAATTTGTACTTCAAGGCTTTGGACACTGCTGCCGATTTGGAATGCACCTGAAGTTTTTCGTACACACGTTTGATGTGAGACTGAACGGTGAGGGGGCTGATGAAGAGCTTTTCGGCGATCTTCTTGTAGCTGAGACCCTCGACGAGCCACTGGAGTATATCCAGTTCCCGGGGGGTCAGGTTGAGATCTCCCGCCGGCGGTGCCTCTTTTCCGCGCATCATGGCGAGTAAGCGCCGCGCGATCGAAGCGCTCATCGGCGCGCCGATGCGGATCTCGCGTATTGCGCGGATGAGATCCTCCGATTCAGCGTTTTTCAATACATACCCTGATGCGCCCGCGAGAATTGACTGAAAAATCTTCTCATCGTCATCGTAGACCGTGTGCATAAGGACATCGATGGCAGGAGAGCGACTCTTGACGGCTTTGACGCCGTCGATTCCAGACATGCCGGGCAGGCCGATGTCCATCAGGACCACATCGGGCTGATGATCGGGCAATGCTTCAAGAAGCGCTTCACACGATGAGAATGCGGCGATGACCGTCAGGCCACCTGCCGCATTGATTAAATCCACAACTGCATCGCGGATACGTTTGCGGTCTTCCACCACAATGACCGTGGTACTACGCTGTTGCTCCTCGGGCTCGCTTTTGCTCATTGATGTTGTGCCTTCATCTCCGTCAATAGTGGGCCGGGTGTCTGTTTCAAGGGATCGGTGCGTGAAGCGTGATCGTGGTCCCCAATCCGCGGGATGATGTGATCGCCAGATCGCCTCCGATGGACCGGGCACGTTCCTCCATATTGTGCAGGCCGTTGCCCCGCATTGCATCGCGCGGATCGAAGCCGATCCCATTGTCCGCCATGGTCATCATCAGGGTGCGTCCTTCGCGGCGCATGGTCAGTACGACCCGTGTCGGCTGTGCATGGCGGAGGATGTTGTTGATGGCTTCCTTGAAGATCAGAAACATCCGTCTCCGCATCCCCAGAGGAAGACGCAATGATGCCAGTTCGGCAGGGATATCGATCTCATAGTTGATGCCCTTTGCTTCCAGCATCTTCGTCGCATGCATTTTCATCCGGAGCAGGAGGAACTCAAACGAGTCGTTCTTCGGATCCACGGCCCAGACGATATCGTTCATGGCGTCGATCAGCGCGCGTGCTGTCGAACCGGTGTCGGAAAACAAGCTGACCAACCGTGCCCGTTCGTCGTCGGTGAGGACACTCGCCTGTGGTTTTGCTTTCACCTCGCGGAGGCCGACATCGCTGAAGAGTGCGATCTCGGTGAGTGTGGAGCCGATGTCATCATGGAGATCGGTTGCGATTGATGTGCGAATGCGTTCGATCTCCAGGAGTTTTTTCACCCGATACCGGTACATCAGAAAGAGCAGGCCGGCAATGACGACAACTGCCGTTACACGGAACCACCATGTCTTCCAGTAGGGGGGAACTATCGTGATTCCCAGCGTGACGCCACGGGTATTCCATACACCGTCGTTGTTTGAAGCGCTGATATGCAACACGTACCGTCCCGGGTCGAGATTGGTGTAGCTTGTGAAGCGTCGGTTGCCGGCGTCGATCCAGGTTTCGTCCAATCCTTCAAGCATATAGCGGTAACGGTTCTTGCCGGATGCGGTGTAGCTGAGCGCGACAAATTCACACGAAAGGAAATTCTGATCGTGCTGTAACTCGATCGCGTTTGTAGCACTCAGCGCTTGCGGAAGCGGTATCGTGCGGTCAAATACCCGGAGACTGGTGAGATACACCGGTGGGATACAAGGGTTGTCCCGGATGCTGTCGGGAAAGAAGGCATTGAATCCGTTGATGCCGCCAAGATAAAACGTACCGTCCCGGCCACGGAATGCCGCCCCCTGGTTAAACTCGTTCCCTTGCAGCCCGTCGGTTGCATCGTAGATACGGACATCGCCGGTTGCGGGGGTGAAGCGCGCAAGTCCCTTGTTGGTCGGCAACCAGAGGCGACCCCGATGATCGGGGAGGATGCCATAGATAACATTGTTTGGCAAGCCGTCGGCTTCCGTGTACTGTCGCCATGTTCCCGCTTTGCGGTCGAACCGATTGAGCCCGCCCCCGTACGTGCCGATCCAGAGAACTCCGGTGGAGTCTTCGTACAGGGAGAGCACAGTATTGTTGTTCAACCCGTTCGCCTGGCCGCTCACGTTCTGAAAACGCTGGAAGAGATCGGTGGCCGGATCGAGGCGTGCGAGTCCGCCCCCATAGGTGCCGACCCAGAGGTACCCTTCCGCATCTTCGAGGAGAGAAAGTACCGTGCCGGCAGGCAGGGCGGTGGGTGAGTTTTCGTCGGGTGGATAGTGGAAAAAAGAGCGACGTGAAGCATCCAGACGATCAAGCCCGCCTCCATTGGTGCCGATCCAGAGGGTGCCGGCCGGGTCTTCGTGCAGCACGGTGACTTCATTCTGGATGAGTGAGGCCGCGTCCCGAGGATCATGACGAAAGTGTGTGATCCTTTTGCTGGTCGGATCCAGGCGTTCAAGGCCACCTCCCTCAGTACCTACCCAGAGTTCGCCGGTACGGCTCATCGCAAGAGAGATAATGTTGTTGTGGCTCAAAGATGACGGGACGCGAGGATCGTGAAGATAGTGTGTGAACTCTCCCGTGGAGCGGTCGTAGCGATTTAATCCGCCGCCATACGTCCCGATCCAGAGTGCACCCGCATGATCTTCCTGCAACGCCCAGACATCGTTTCCGCTCAGGCCGCGAGGGGTGCTTTGGTCACTCCGGAAGTGTGGGAAACGGTTCTTCAGACGATCATACACATTGACACCACCGGCGGCAGTGCCAATCCAGAGAATGCCGGTGTTGTCTTCATAGAGCGAGCAGATAATGTCGTTGTTGAGCGATCGCGCGGCACTCGGAGCATGCCGGTAGTGGGCAACGGCGCCGGTGCGGGGATCAATTCGATTGAGTCCTCCCCCATTGGTGCCGATCCAGAGTGCGTTCTGTGTGTCTTCGTGAAGGGAGAGAATGAGATTGCTGCTGAGTGTATGCGGGGCCGGCGAGGCCGCCGTATAGTGAACAAAGGTTCCGGTCTGCTGGTTGAAACAATCCAAACCCTGCCCCCAGATGCCGATCCATATCCGGCCGTCGCGTCCGGCAAGGAGCGTCCGGATCGTATTCCCCGCAATGCTCTCCGGTCTTCGGGGGTCGTGTCGGTAGCGCCGGAACGATCCACCGCGCTGGGAGGGGGAGTGTTGCCCGGCCGGGATGTACCGGCAAAGACCTCCCCATGTGGCGACCCAGATGTTGCCACCAGGGTCTTCCGTGATTGCCCACACGGCATTATCGGCGAGCGACGTTGAATCAGCAGGGTCATGTCGCAAATGGAAAAAGGATTTCTGATCTGGATCAAAGCAATTGAGGCCGCTGCTCAGTGTGCCTGCCCAGATATTGCCG
>PMMO01000184.1 GCA_003162215.1 Ignavibacteriota bacterium | reverse complement strand
ACTGTCCGATGGGGACGAGGTCCACAAGTACCATACAAATCCTCTCCGGGCCGATACAGATGGTGACGGTTTGACGGATGGCGACGAAGTGCTGAAATACCACACGGATCCGACAAAATATGATACGGATGGCGACGGGCTCTCCGACGGCGACGAAGTCCTGAAATATCATACCGACCCCCTGAAACCGGATACCGATGGCGATGGTCTGAGTGATGGTGATGAAGTGTTCCGGTATCATACCGACCCGCTCAAGGTGGATACGGACGGCGACGGCCTTTCCGATTACGATGAAGTGAAAGTGTACCATACCGATCCTCTGAACCCCGACACCGACGGCGACGGCCTCACCGACGGCGAAGAGGTCCTGAAATACCATACGGACCCCCTGAAGGCGGACACCGACGGCGGCGGGATGATTGACGGTGCAGAGATCATCCGGGGTACGAACCCGCTGGACCCCAGCGATGATATGATAACGGGAGCCATCATCCTCGAACGGGGCAAGTCGATCGTGCTCCAGGGTATCACCTTCCTCAGCGGAAGCGCGACCTTGACACGGAGCTCCAACGAAATGCTGGAATCGGGCTATGCGGCCCTTTTGATCCACGCGGAGCTCAAGGTGGAAATTGCCGGTTACACGGACAACGTCGGGACCCGGCTCAGCAACGAACAGCTGTCGCAACGACGCGCGGATGCCGTGCGCGCATGGCTTATCGCCAAGGGCATTTCCGCCGCCCGGCTTACGGCAAAAGGATTCGGTATGCGCGACCCGGTGGATACGAATTCCACCCTGGAAGGCCGTTCCAGAAACCGGCGCATCGAATTCCACGTCAAATAATCCTTTTATCTGAGGTTCTACTTCTGGAGGAGAACCCATTGCGTCGTCGCGCATGTGAGATTCTATATTCCGAGACGCACACATGCGCTGATTCCACCAGGCGTCATTCCCGTCGTAAGCGAGATCGAGCAGGCGCCGGCGCGAATCTCGAGCAACGATTGCGTGGTTCTGTTCGATCTCTCTCGATTGATGCGCTGCGCTGAAATCGGCGCATCAATCACTCCCCAGAGGTACGATGTTGCAACCATTCCGACGCCGATCCAGCCCTTGGTGCCGATCGAATTATTTGTGTCACCAATATCCGCCGCAATACACACCGCGATGCTCCCCAGGAATCCCGCCATAATGACAGCCCCCTTCACTGGCTCTCCGTTGTAGACCTGACCCAGTCCAGGAACCAGGACGGAAAGTGCCGTCGCAAGTTCCGGGTTTTTCAGCACATCCGAATGGTCAACCGATCCTTCGGTTGAATGCCGGAGAGAAAGCGAATCATCCACAGCCGTTCTGAATGTCCTAACAAGAGAACCGGGAGCTTGCACCCTCCCGCGATCCTGTGCATTCATGGTTCTATAGTCTGGCGTGAGCACCAGCAGCCCACCGGCCAGAAAGAGAAGAAACAGTCTCATTGTTGCTCCATGAATAGTGAGGCAGGCGGTGTCATTTGAGATTGAAAAGATAGTACCGCGGAACCTTGCCCTGTGTGAATTTCACAGCCGGTGCCGGTAAGTGAAGCACGTCCGCAATCCGTGTTGTCAACAACCAGTCTTCATTGCTCGGACTGAAGAGCGACTCTATGTTCAGATCGAGCCCGATCGCGACCTCCCGCCGGGTCTCATTGTCGTCCACGCCATAGCCCACCGCGAGTCGAAGAAATGCCGGCCAGTATTTGTCCAACGACGTAGGGAGCAGATTATGAACATTCACTGTCATCCAGATCGTGAGCGCATCGTAATCCGTTGTGAAATTTGCCGGTGATGTGAATCCCTTTTTCGACCAGTAGCTGAATTTCAGATTGAAGTTCTGAAGGAACGGCACCTGTGACTGAAGCATTCCGTACCCTACACCGGCAACGTCGAAAACCAGGTCCTGGTAGTCGAACCCATACGGAGTGAACCCGTCGCCGATCTCGATCTCAAGACCGTTCCAGAGACCGATGCCTGCGGCCCACCAGAATGCTGTGGAACGATCGTAGCCACCCCAGAGCAGCATATTATTGACGATCCTGAACATGCAGAACGCGCCGAAAAAGTGCCCCGGCTTGTCGATTCCGTTGTGCGCCCCGGATAACCAATTCTCATCCGTGTGACCCAGAAAAGAAAACGGCTTCTCTGCTGTCGCCCACCAGGTAAAATAGGAATCGATCAGTGTCCCTGTTACAATAGTGCCCACCATGGCCGTGGCAATCGTCTTCTTTGTCGAGCCACCATCAACCCGTCTAAACCCATCTGTTACTTCGAGCGAATCCTGTGCCGCTCCGCGGGGAGCAGCCAGAAGAACAAGACATAGAAAGAGGGATGGTCGGACGATCATAGATTTCCTCTAAAGGTTCCAAACAAGATATCGATTTGGCGTGAGATTCATGACTCTCTAAAAAACCTACCAGAAACTCCCTTCAGAATCAACTAAAACGAAAAGATGGTTTCGGGGTGAGCGAATTCATCCTGAAATACAATTCTGAAATACAAGGGAGCATCGGCCTTGACATTCGACAATGCGTTAGTTAATTTTTCAACGCATCTGTTTCGGCGATAGTGATGTCAGCCGGTTTCTTTCTCCCGCCGGCGGGAGCTGAAGTTGAACCTACTTACGAAACCTCATCCCACTGAAGCCATGCGCCTTACTCTCCGGGTCCTGTGCAGTCTCATTGTGTGTGTGAGCCCCCTTGTAGCCCAACGAGGCGCGATTCCGAGCGACACGCTTGCCGAATGGGGCACCTCGGTGATTACCGCACGCGATTTCCTCGAGCGAATGGAACTTATGCCGTTTCCCGGAAAGGACCGTGCGACCCAGCACGATAGCGCCAAGGTGCGCGCTCTACGTGCCCTGGTTGCAGAGAAACTGCTCGCCCGTGAAGCAGCGGTGCGCGGCCTGAACCGGGACTCTGTATCAGTCCGCCGGGTGCGGGGATATGAGCGGCTCATGGTGCGCGACGAGCTCTTCAAGCGCGAGGTGACCGCAAAAATCGTTGTGTCGGACAAAGACCTCTCCCTTGGCATGCGTCGCTACCCCATTGAATTGCGGTTGCTCTATTTCTACGCCGGAACCGAACCCCTCGCCCGTGAATTGCGCGATTCGCTTGCCGCTCACGCGTCCATCGATTCGGCCATTCATCATCTTTCGCCACGCCTCCTCCGCCGCTGTGATACTCTCACTGTGAAATTGGACAGCCAGGATTGGACGCTGGAAGACACCGCCTACGCACTCACACCGCAGCGTCCTCTTTCCAAGGCCGTGAAGACAGACTACTTCGGCTGGGGCGTGCTCTATCTTCTTAAGCAACTGTCGAATTTTGAAGCCATCAACAGATCCATTCCCGATCGCATCAGCGCAGTGCAGTCGATCCTCCGCCAGCGAAAGATGGATGAACGCGCGGGGCGGTACAAGGGAGGTCTGCTCTCACCGCAGCGGGCCGAAGGCGATCCCACGCTGTTCGAGACTGTCGCTGCTTTTCTGCATGCGCGGATTCAGGCAGGTGCGCAGTCCCGCGCCGTCAAAGGCGGGTATCGACTGGCACCTTCGGATCTCGATTCGCTGGAGATTGCATTTCCTGACAAATTGCCGGATGAGCTCGTACACATACGGGGGGGAGGGATGACCCTGCGGGATGTTATCGATGCGTTACGCTCAAACGTCCTCGTCTTTCCGGTCCTCGATCCGGAACCATTCAGGGATAGACTCAATTTGACAATCAAAGACCTCGTCGCGGCGGAACTTCTGGCACGGGAAGGCTACAGGCAAAACATACAACACACGGACGCCGTGCGGCATGACGTTGCGGTGTGGGAAGACTACTGGTCCGCGGCCGCCCTCATGCAGTCGATCAAGGACTCCGTTGCAGTGACCAGACAGGACATTATTGCGTTTCTGATCGAACGCGGAGCGGAACTCGGTAAGTCATACGAAGTCAATGTCCGTGAAGTGCTCTGCGATAGCATGACCGCAGCGCTCAACGTCCTCCACCGCGCGATGGTCGGAGAATCATTGGGAATGATGGCCCGTCAGATTTCCCGTCGGCCGGGGTGGTCAACAAGAGACGGCGAATCGGGGTTCTTCGCGGTTGATGTCTACCCCACTCTTGGCTTTCCCGCCCTTTTTCAGGATTCCGCGACGATTGGCGGACCGGTAGTATTGAAGGAGGGATACAGCGTGTTCACGACCCTGGGAAAACGCACGTCGCGGCCTGATGGCAACCTGCGTCTCGATTCACTACTCCTCTCCGCGACCGCGGGGGCGAGGGCATGGAAACAGGAACAGGCGATTACATCAGTGGTCGGCACGCTTGCAGAACGCACTGGGGTCCGGCTCTATCTTGACCGGCTTGCCCGTGTGAAGGTCCTCCCGTCAAACATGGCCACGAGGAGGTTCATCGGCTTTGGGGGCGTAGTCACAGCAGTGCCGATGATCCTCCCGCTCTGGGACTGGAAAGGAGAGCAACAGGGTCGCGTTATCCCGTAAGCTTGCCGTTCGTCATTTCATTGAGCCGAACACCTCAAATCGGCCGGAAACGTTCGTAGGGGCGAGCATCGGCAGGGGCTCCTCCGCCTTGTCCTGGGCTCTGAAAGAACGTCGGTCTCGGATGTTCCACTTGCGTGTGGGAAGTACATGCCTACAAGAGAAAGCGTGCTGCACGACTCTGAATAGGATAGAAAAATGGAAAATATGGAAGAGATGAGACACTACGATGCCAATTGATTCCCTGAATAGCGCCGTGCCACGTCTGCCAGCTCAGCAACGGCAGGGAGCCAACAGTATCCGTGTGTCTCAGGAATTGATAGAAGCCTCACAAACGGACTCACGCCAGAATCTCGACAAGTTCCACACCCGGCTCGAAGGGTTAACGGAGAGCGAAGTGGAGGCCAGTCGAGCAACCCACGGCCTGAACGAGGTGGCTGCGGAAACCCAACACGGGTGGCTCTGGCGATTGATCGCAACAATGAGAAACCCTCTTGTCTTGCTTCTTGCAGTTCTTGCTACGCTGTCGTTCGTGACGGGTGATGTCAGAGCCGGCTCCGTGATGTGTCTGATGGTGGTCTTGGGCGTCCTATTGAAGTTCGTCCAGGAAAGTCGAGCCGATTCTGCAGCGGCCCAATTGAAGGCGATGATCAAGGTGACGGCCACGGCAATCCGCGACGGGGTATCACAGGAGATTCCGTTGAGCGCGCTTGTGCCGGGGGATATCGTGAAGCTAGCTGCGGGCGACATGATTCCGGCCGACGTGCGTGTGATTTCATCGAAGGATCTCTTTGTCAGCCAGGCAAGTCTCACCGGCGAATCTCTGCCGATCGAAAAGTTCGATGCCCTCGAGACGCGGGGCAACGTATCACCGCTGGAGTTTTTGAACATCTGTTTTCTCGGCACCAGCGTGGAAAGCGGGACTGCACTTGCGCTGGTGATTGCCACGGGCAAACGGACGTACTTCGGGAGCATGGCATCCAGCATTGCCGGCCAGCAAGTGGAAACAAGCTTTGAAAAGGGCATCAAGCGCTTCACCTGGCTTATGCTCCGCTTTATGCTGGTGATGGTGCCTCTCGTGTTTCTCATCAACGGTCTGACGAAAGGGAACTGGGGACAGGCGTTCTTTTTTGCGCTTGCCGTTGCCGTAGGCCTGACGCCGGAAATGCTGCCTATGATCGTTTCGGTCAGCCTGTCACGAGGCGCGATGCTCATGTCGCGTAAGAAAGTGATCGTGAAACAACTGAACGCGATCCAGAATTTTGGTGCCATGGATGTGCTCTGTACCGACAAAACCGGCACACTGACCATGGACCACGTCATCCTCGAACGTCACTGCGACGTTGTGCAAAAGGAGGATGATATGGTGCTCCTGGATGCGTATATCATAAGTCACTTCCAGACAGGCTTGAAGAATGTACTGGACCGTGCCATTCTGGATCATCGAGGCGAGATCCACGCACAAATGGGCGTCGAGCAACATACCAAGGTGGATGAAATCCCCTTTGACTTTTCCCGTCGAATGATGTCTGTGGTGGTTCAGAAACCAGATGGCGGCCACCGGTTGCTGACCAAAGGGGCACCCGAGGAAATCTTTCTCCGGTGCACCCATTTCGAACTTGATGACGAAATCCTTCCCATGGACCCCATCCTGATTCAGGATCTGCGGGATGAATACGAGCGGTTGAGTTCCGATGGATTCCGCGTTCTTGCCCTTGCATACAAGGATGTCGACCAACGGGCGGTCTATTCGAAGGAGGATGAGCAAAATCTGGTGCTGCGGGGATATGTCGCGTTTCTCGATCCGCCGAAGGAAAGCGCAAAACCTGCAATTGCGGCACTGCAAAGGCACGGCGTGGCTGTCAAAATCCTTACGGGGGACAACGACCTCGTGACCAAAAAGGTGTGCCAAGATGTCGGGCTTTCGACCGAGCACCTTGTCCTTGGAGCAAACATCGAGGCAATCTCAGACGAGCAGCTGGCCGAGGTCGCAGAGAAAGCGACGGTTTTTGCGCGACTCTCGCCTGCTCACAAGCAGCGCATCATCCGTGTATTGCGTTCGAAAGGACACGCAGTAGGCTTTATGGGAGACGGCATTAACGATGCACCTGCGCTTCGTGCTGCAGACGTTGGCATCTCCGTCGACACGGCAGTCGACATCGCGAAAGAATCTGCCGACGTCATCCTTTTGGAAAAAAGCCTCATGGTGCTGGAGGAGGGAGTCCTCGAAGGGCGAAAGGTGTTTGCAAATATCATCAAGTATGTGCGCATGGGTGCAAGCTCGAACTTCGGCAATATGTTCAGTGTGCTTGGGGCAAGCGCATTTCTGCCGTTCGTGCCGATGCTTCCGATTCAGGTGCTGACGAACAACTTGCTGTACGACTTTTCGCAGGTTCCCATACCCACCGACAACGTGGACCCTGAACAGATTGCACGGCCACGCCCATGGTCCATAGACGAAATCAAACGGTTCATCCTCTTCATCGGGCCGATCAGCTCCATCTTCGATTACACAACATACTTTATCATGCTGTACGTGTTCAATTGCTGGGATCCAGCGCGCGCCCCGTTGTTCCAGACCGGCTGGTTCGTTGAATCGCTCATGACCCAAACGCTCATCATTCACGTCATCCGGACCAACAAGATTCCTTTCCTGCAAAGCATGCCAAGCGTGCCACTGATCCTCACGTCCGTACTAATCATGTTGTGCGGGATGTGGTTGCCGCATTCGCCGCTCGCACGCTCTTTGGGTTTCACAGAATTACCGCTCCTATACTGGCCACTCCTGTTGTTGACTCTTGGTTGCTATGTCGCCTTGACTCAAACCGTGAAAACGGTGTTGCTCCGGAAGGCGTGGATTTGATGCCCATTCCCACGACAATTCCCTGCGAGCGGCAACACATCACTCCTTCCGGGAATTAACTACTCTTTCATCCTTTGAGCCGATTCATTCCATAGTTCTGTCCGGTATATTCATTAAATTTGATACAACCGGCTCTCCCATTGGGGAAGGGGATACTCACGAATTATTTGAAGGATTGTGTCTGGAAGGAAATCGGCCGATGCGAAATTTCTTGGGTGGCAGGAGAATTTGTGGGGAGAGATCTTTTGGTCGTGTTGTCTTCATTGGTTGGCTGCTCTTTGGAAAGGAAGTGTAATCATGACAAAGAAGTCAACGAATCGGTTCATTCTTATTAATTTCATCATCTTTTCCCTGGGAGTTATCGGCCTGGTGAAACCGGTGTATTCGCAGTCTCCGGTAAGGGACACTACATTTCATCCTTACCATGTTAATTACTGGGTAACAGGTGGTGTCTTAGTCGCGGGCATTGCGGCAGAAAAGCTTGGGGTGGCCTGGATATCGAACAAAGCGGGCGTGACAGAGGCAGAAATACAGGCATTGGACCGAACTGATTTTACCGCAATTGACCGTTGGGCTTTGGAACAGGACCCCTCGAATATGAGTCACTACGTAGACCTTTCAGATAATGTGCTTGCGGGTATAGTCCTTCTTCCGGCTCTCACAATGCTGGATCACGACATTAGGCAAGACTGGTTGGACGTGCTGCTGATGTATGCGGAAACCCAAATAATTACAAATAACATTTACCTTTATAGTCCTTTCGGACCGACATTTCAAAATAGATTGCGTCCTGTTGTTTATTACGATGCGCTTGCCAACAGTGAGGTGAGAACGAGAGGCGCCAATCGGAGTTCATTTTACAGCGGCCATGTTGCATCTGCCGCAGCGGCAAGTTTCTTTACCGCAAAGGTATTTTGTGATTACCATCCGGAACTGGGATGGAAGAAATATCTTCTCTATGGTGCGGCGACAATAGTGCCTCTTATCGAGGGATATCTAAGAATGAAAGCACTCGATCATTTTCCATCCGATATATTAGTTGGTTTTGGAGTAGGGGCATTATGCGGCATATTAATCCCCGAAATTCATCGCATCAGAATTGAGAACACTTCAGTAGGGTTATATTCTTCTTTGGAAGGAACGGGAATACGTCTGACATGGCAGCCGGATTCTGGAAAATAGGAAGGAGAACGGCGGGAAAACGGCAAATTTTCGCCAATTCCTGAGTTACCGCACATCAAACCACACACCCTCACCTCTGGAGAATGAAAGCACCGGACCGTCACATCCGCCGAGGACAACGGTCCAAGGCTTGCACCGGAGCCTTCCCCCTCACACATTGACATTGTTCCCCTTTCTTGTATGTTACACTTTCAAACCAGACACTTCAACCTCAACCAAAGACAGGAGCAGTCCAGTCGTTCCCCATCGATACGACGAAATTCATTCGAACCGCGCCAGCTTTGATCTGAACCGAATTCTGTGATGGTCTTCATCATGAGTTAGTCCCACTCGAAGGAGAAGACCGTCATTCATCAGAAGCGATAGGTGCAACGTCGAGCATCATCACTATTCGTGGGATTGGATTTGCTCTGATGCCCCCTAAAACGAATCTCTGCAATCCTGGCAGCCGATCCTGGCCATCACCTGCTGATGAATCCACGTGCAGTCAGCTTCATTCGCATCCCCTGTGCCAAAAATCAACGCATCCCCTGTGCCAAAAATCAGCGACGCTGGCGAGCGCAGTAGAATGTCTGCGGTTGATTGTCCATATGGCTGCCGGACTGGTTGTGCTCTTTGCTCTGCCTGGGTTCCACACTTTCGGGGGAGAGGAGGCTCATAGTTTTGTCGTTGGAAAGATCTCAATCGAACAACGGCAAGTATTTGATGAGTCAGATTCCACTTTCCTTCAAAACGTTGCTGAGTATGTACGGCCTGTCGGAGAATTCGCCCAAACAGTGAGGAAATTCGCCAACGACATCCATGTTCTAACGCGTGAAGAAGTAATTCGCCGCGAGCTTCTCTTTAAAGAAGGTGACCCCTACGACCAACGCCTCGTCGATGAGTCCGCTCGACATCTCCGAAAGCTGGGAATTGTCGGAGACATCAGCATTACCTCAGACACGCTTCCGAACAACACGATCGACATGGTGGTGAGAACGCACGACCGGTGGACATTGAGTCCGTCTCTATCAGCAACGGTAGGTGGAGGTGTAAGTGGTTTCGGTATTGGAGTAAGGGAGGAGAACCTTTTGGGAATGGGGCAGAAGGTCGGGATGGGGTACAACCGCCTCTCCGACAGAGCAAATCCTAACGGCGGGGAGATTGGATTTACTGAGCCCCGTTCGTTTGGGAGTTGGTGGAGCACGGCCCTACAATACCAGAATGCTGATGAGCTGAGGCAGGCGTCTGTGGATATTCAACGTCCGTTTTATGCGGATGCAGCGGAATGGGCCGCCCGAGGTTACGCTAACTTTGGACGCGTGAGAATCCGTCAATATCAGGATGGCAATGTAGCGCGTGATGATTACCTGAATCAGGAAAATCAACTCCTGTGGCTCGCATCATCATCGGGTTCCGATACGAAACTTCAGCTTGCCGCAGGGTACTACAGAATGAGGGCAAACTCGGATTCAATGGAGTTGCGGCCGTTTGATAATGTGGATCTGGTGATTGGCTCGGTGAGCGTACTTTCTCGGGAATACTACAAAGGGAGCTATATCGAGAATTTCGGGAGAGTCGAAGATGTGCCGGTTGGCTATCAGGTCGGCCTTGCTCTCGGGCGCAATCTGCACTTCTCGAGTCTCGGAACCGTGGACTACTTCGCGCGGCTATTCGGACAGGGAAGCGTAAGGTTTGGTGGAGGAGTCTCCGGACACTACAAAGCCNNGGTCAACGTTCGCTTGTGGTCAACCTCGAACACCGCATGTTCTCCTTGCTGAGCCTATGGTTTCTCAAGTTAGGGGCGGCGTTTTTCTTCGATTCGGGAGTTGTGTGGAATATGGGTGAGGGATTTGGCGGTCAACATTTC
>PMMO01000250.1 GCA_003162215.1 Ignavibacteriota bacterium | reverse complement strand
GTTGCACATGAAACCCAGGAGGGGATGACCTCGTCCAATAGGATGAAAGTCCATCAGTGGGCCATGGATAATTCCAAGGGCCGAACGTTTGTGAGTGTTTCTGGGTTCTAAGTGTATGAAGCCCAACAAAGGAGATGCGCCCTTGGCCAAGAAAAGGAATGGTAAGTTGAATGGTCCCTGTTTTACGCTAGACTATTGGAAAGATGGGCGTTGGTATGTTGGCCGGTTGCGCGAAGTTCCTAGCGTGATTAGCCAAGGCAAGACACTTGCTGAGCTCAAGGCCAACATTGTTGATGCCTACGATCTGATTACCAAAGAAGAAGAACACACATCGGTCGCAATCGGTAGGTACCAATCAACAATGGTTGGGATGTCTCGCTGAAACGCTTTGCGATGTAATCTGCAAACAACTTGGCATTGAGTAAGAGCAGTACGCTTCCAATCAACAACAGACCCACACAGACGTGTGGGTTTCTCATTTTTCCTCTCTACCCCGCAACCTAACGCTTCCACTCCTTGGGTTTGTCAAAGATATAATTCCGATAGAATTTACTTGACAACGTCTCAGTTGACAACGTCTCAGTTCATGCGTATCTTTCAAGCGATGCCGAGGTCTGGCAGTCTTCTTTCTGCGAAAGCAGATTGGAGTTTAAGCCGCACCCGCAGGGCTAATAATTCTGCGGGTTTTTTATTTTCTCGGGGGTTTGCCTATCCACTTCCTGCCAACGCCCCATTCCTCCCATAAGACTCAAAATACATCGGCTGCCCAAAGATGCTTCCGATGACGATCTCTACAGGGCTGGCTGTCGATACACCAGGGCTAATGATTATCATTTTCTTGACAGAGAGAAAGTAAGTGGGCTAAGTATGCGGATGGAACGACTCCATTGGGTTAAGAAAATATTGGAGGGTTCTGTAAAAGGAGAAGTGCTTTGGCAAGACAGAGGAGCAAAGCGGGTCTACTACATACCGAAACTGCAATATATTGTGATTCTAAACTGTGATGCCAGCGGGCAATTCTGGCTAAATAGTGCCTATAGAATAACAGAGGAATACATGAGAAAGAAAATGGAATCACAATTTGGCTCTTAACCAGTTTTTCACGCTCTACGGATTCACCTTTTTCAAATTAGGACAGTACCTTAGCTTGACAATCGTAGTTGCATATCTTACCTTTGATATAGGCTTTACAATCCGCAACGCCGGTAGGCCGGCAGAGAACCCCTTGTACGATTCGTACAGGGGGTTCACATTTTCGGGGGACTCAAGATGAACATCGCTATTCTATTGGACGGTGATTTTACCAGAAGACTTGTAAGACGCAAAATCGGTCATTACGCTCTACGGATTCACCTTTTCAATTTAGGACAGTCCCTCACATTGCAAATGTTGCCTCTTCTTCGTATTTTTGATGGTTATGCGCCTGGGAGAGGTGCAGGAGCGGTTGAACTGGCCACCCTGGAAAGGTGGTATACTCGTAAGGGTATCGTGGGTTCGAATCCCACCCTCTCCGCAGTATTCACTTGCCTACGTGCCCACAATCACGAGAAGTCTACCTCAATACACGAAATTCCATTCGTCTGTTGTTTGTCCGACCCTCCGCCGTACTGTTGGTGTCAATAGGCTCATCAAAACCTTTCCCGGCAACCGTCAGGCGCTTCACAGATATTCCCTTCCGTATCAACCATGACTTGACTGCCTGCGCCCGGCGCAAGGAGAGTTTCTTGTTGTACGCTGCACTGCCAACATTGTCCGTGTGCCCAACGATCAGAACGTTGACGTCTGAACTTGCCACGAGCGCGTTGAAGGCCAATCTAAGCGTCGTCTCGGAGTCTTTCGTCAACGTCGCCTTATTGAACTCAAAGTTGACGCCCTTCAGAATGACAGTTTTGCCTCTCACAAGGACGATGACAGTATCCGGGACCCGGCGCGCATTCAGTTCCGCCAACCGTCGTGCCTCTGCCTCGGTCGAATCCTTAATCCGTCGCGCCTCTGCCTCGGCGAAGGCCTTCATCCTTTGCGCCTCCGCTTCAGTAGCCTTCTTGATCCGCAGCGCTTCTGCGTCGGTCGAATCTTTGATGCGCCGCGCTTCTGCTTTGGCAAGCTCTTCTCTCTCGGCGTTGCTGGTGCCGAAGTAGAAGTTTACACCCAACTTCACAGTTGCATACCCGTCGACTTTCCCCATCTTCCTATAATCGAGGAAATCGTCTGTTATCCGGTAGCCAGCGTCAACAACAAGCGAGGTGTTCTTCGATGCAAAGACTTCAAGGCCAACACCGACCGGCACAAGAATCGATGATGCGAACTTGCTGTCAGGGATATAGGCACCTGTACCAGTCACTCTCTTGAAAATCACGGCACCGAAGCCTGCGTAGATATAGGGATTGACCGATGTACCCTGTGAAAAATGAATCCATCCGACAACTGACGCGGGAATCGCGTGCAACTTCAAATAGCCGAACGACTGAATGGGAAGCGGGGGATTGTCCCGCGACTTCAGTTCTTCATATCCCACAAGAATACCCGCCGAGAACGCTCGAGTGATGCCGAATCGAAGCATGCCTTCCATACCCGGTCCGATCAACCTCTTGCTGTAATCGTCAAACCACATATTGCCGCCACCGTGAAAGCCGAGAACCCACCGCCCTCCCGTGTTCTGCGCGAATCCCGAATCCAGGGGTACGAAGAAAATGATGGGCAGCAGCACACATATGATCAAAACCACAGAACGCGTTGCCATGTGCTCCTCCTTGAGGTTCGTTTGCGAGTTGCAGATACCTTTTGCGTGACACATTTTGTGAACGTAGTTGCTACTGATCAGCTTTCGAGACGAACAATCAGGGGTTCACCTCTATACGACTTCCTGCGTTACCAGATTGGTCAATTGAAATGTGTTAGGTGCACCTGAACAAGCAGAAACGTTCTCCCCACAGCAACCCACCAGCCCTTTGTGACGATTTGAGTGTTCGTCGGCACCCAATCAAGCGAACATCTTCACTTTTTACAAGCTAGTGGATACCGTGCCACAAAGAAATCGCCCAAAGGGATGAAAGAGTAGTTAATCCCCCCGCCTCCTGCAGTTCGTTTATTCTCTTCATCCAAGTCGATCCGATTGATGCAACATAGCGGGAACCTCATTTTACCCCCTCCGCATTTGCAGATGGTCCCTCTACTTACTATGTTACGTGGAGGAGGAGATAGCGTGAAAACATGTGCAGTGCTCCTGTTCGCATTCCTGCTTGTATCGTGTGATTATGTACCCTTAGAACCCCCGCAACCCGTGAGTCTGATCATCGCCAAGGTACATTGGCAAGATCAAGGGGTGGCTGGCATCCCGGTTGTATTGGTACAGACAGCCGATACAGTGCGGACCGGATCCAACGGCCTAGCCCTATTCTCCGTATCCCCCGGTCATTATGTCATCCGTGCATTCGGGATTAACAGGGGTGGTCCCATTTTACAGTACATCGATTTCGACGTCGAGGCACGCTCGGGAAGCACTGCAGTAGTAGATATCGTCGATTGCTTGCCCTGCCTATAGCATCTTTTCTCTCCATCTCCAAACGGGACAAACTCCTGATTCACCATGGTCATCTTCTGCCCGGAAATAGTGCGAGGAATCAATTCGCCCTCGTCCAGAAGTACGACCTTCCGAGAACTGAGGCGAAAGAACTGAGCCTCCTCTTGTCGCAAATTGGAAGTTGGGTCCTCAGCCGAGGAAAACTGATATCGAAGGAAGATCCCGAACGGATCGTTCGGGTGGTGAAAGCGTTGGTGGGGTGAGGAAGAGGAAGAGGAACCTAAAGGCTCATGGTCTTTCCTCTCTTTTGCATAGTGCTGAATTGTTACCAATGAATTCCGGATTCTGCCATATACATGTAGTGAAAGGAATGGATGCGTGATGAACGACGTGTTAAGAACGGCCAAGAGCTGCAGGCATTATGCCATGTGCAAGATAGATTTCTTAGGCACCGGATTATGCAAATCGGGAGCGGAAAAACATTATGTGAGCTTTTATCCTCAGGGGAGGATGGATCTCTATGCAGCCCTGGCAGAGAACAGGATCCCTGTTACTGAAAAGTGTGTTGAGATTGCCGAGAGCTGCGACCTCTGTGGCAAATGCGACTACCAGTGCTATTTTGTAACAGAGATGAAACCCTCTGTTGTCATGAAGGCCCTGAAGGAGCATATACGACTTCACCTGGAGAACGGCTGGGAGGTGCTTACTGCTGAAAAAGACAGCATCCTTGATGGACTTAAAGAAATAGTGGGTGACTACTGGGCGACAAGTGACCGCGCGGTTGCGCTTACCTATTCGCATGACCCCTGCCCTGTGGCGGAGGCGCGCATGCCGGAGTATGTTATTATGCCTTGTGCAACCGCGGAAATTTCGGCTGTGATTACACTTCTGAACAAACATAAAATTCCATACGCAGTGAGGGGGAACGGATCAAGCGTTATGGGCTTTGTAATGAGCGAGGGTGCCGTTATTGACCTTGGCAGAATGAAGACAATCGACTTTGACGAGAAGAACTGGCTGGTTAAGGTGGGCGCCGGTGTTGCCGCTTTCGATCTTCAGAAAGCTGCTGCGATGCGCGGATTCAGGGTAAATATTGCGGAGCCGTCGGCACTGGTTTGCGCCAACATCATGTGTTCAGGAATATTCTCTACATTCTCGGCGAGCTACGGTACTGCAGCGGATAATTACATTGACGCTGAATTCGTGGGACACGACGGCGGCATGTTCAGGATGAGCGATAAATCTGCACCGAACCTCTTTGCGTTCAGGAAGGAGGATTCAGCAGTACCGGGGATATGCTCATCTGCATATATCAGGCTTCATCCTGTTACTTCTGATGAAGGCGCCGCGTTTGTTCCATTTGAGTCCCTTGAGCCGGCGCTTGATTTTGCAAGGGAGTGTGCCATGCGGCGTATAGGACTTGCAATAGGCGTGCTGGGCGGAGAGTATATATCGGTTTTTCTCTCCCCCACGAAAAAACTTGCAGCAGAGGTGAAGGTTACGTTCAGGGATAAACTGAAGATTGAATACCTTGTGCTTGTCATCGGGGATAAATACGCGCTCAGTGCAATACAACAGATGGGATATCACTACTTTGACAACCGCATGATCAGGACCCTGAACCTGGGGCTCCCTTCACTCACCTCGGCCAAATGGCTTGACCTCATGGATGAGCTTGCCAACGAGGAACCGTTCTCGTACCTGGGCCTTAAGCGCTTCCCCGACCTTGCCGAGGCGGCGCTTGCACCATCACCTGCACAGCTTGTGCGCGACGTTGACCCTGAACTTCGTCCGTTCTTTGAGAAACTCTATGCAAGGCCCGAGATGACCGACCCGGTGTGGCTTAACACGTTCAGGATTGTCAGCTCGCGCATGGGGCGTGAGAAGCACGTGGTTGCAATGATTATCTACCTCCCGATAGACAATACACTTATAACAGAGATTAACAGTGAATTCAAACGCATCGCAGACAGCTACGGGCTGAAGAACGATTACGGGTTCATAACTCCTCTTGATAACGGAAAGCGCTGTGTGTTCGAGTATGACTACTACCTTGACCATAACGACCCGGATGAAAGGACAAAGATGCAGCAGGCTATGATGGAGGCCGGAATGATGATAGAGAGGTATTCAGCTGAAACAGGGACTGTGACCTGGATACGGTATGTGTTCTGCCAGGGGTTCAGCAGGAAGGAGAGTTTTCTCTATTCAGGAGCCGGGGCTGATAAATGACCGGGACAAAAACAGCGGATGATGAGAAGCACCTGCTTACCGGCGCCACAGGCTTCCTGGGGAGCCATATCATGGCGGGGCTTCTCTCACAGGGTAAAGGTGTTGTCATCGCGGGGCGCTCCTCGGGCGGTGAATCGCTGAAGGAGAGAATCGGGAGGCTGCTTACCTGGTTCGGGATTGAACACCTTGAGGGACTGCTTGAATTTTATGAAACCGATTTTCTAAAACGGAGGCTGGGGCTTGGTGAGGATGAATATGAGACATTATGCGGCAGGGGTTTAAGCATAATTCACTGCGCGTCGGATACCAGCTTTGCTGAGAAGAACCGTGCAAGAGTGATGAAGTCCAATGTGGAGAGCCTCACCGAGATCCTGAATTTTGCACATAAGAGCAGGACACGCTGCTTTCACTTTATGAGCACCGCATACGCAGCAGGCATCGACTCTATAGAATGTCCCGAGGCTCTGGTGAATTCAGCACATTTCACCAATGTCTATGAAGAGAGCAAGGCACATGCCGAGAATATAGTATACGGAAGATGCCGGGAGGGTGAGATTCCCTATACAATACTTCGTCCCTCAATTGTATACGGGAATTCGGTTACAGGAAGATCTCTCAGATTCAATGCGCTCTATTACCCGATCAGGTCTCTGCAGCTTATACGGGATATTTATCTCGATGATATAAAGAATAATTACGGGAGAAAATCAGCGGAGTGCGGCATATATATGAATGAAGATGGGGCGCTTCATCTTCCTATCAGGATATTCATGCCGCATGATGGCACCATAAACCTCATTCCTGTGGATTATTTTACAGAGACAATTCTCTCGATACTAGAGAAACCTGAGACTGAAACGTTCTATCACATAACAGGCAATAATCCTGAACGCATGGCGAGACTGGTCTCGTATACTGAACGCTTTCTTAATATACACGGGATTGAGGTTGTCATCGGCACATCAAGCGCAGAGGAGATGAGAAATCCGCCTGAGGAGCTCTTTGACCATTTCATCAAAGCATTCCGGCCCTATATTTCGGACAAAAGAGTTTTTATGAGAGAGAATACTGACAGGGCAACCTCCGGTGCTCTCCCACCGGATCTCAGTTATGAGATTTTTCAGAGGTGCATGGCTTTTGCCGTTTCTGCTGACTGGGGGAAACGCTTCAATGTACTGCGTCCATAAATCTGTTGTTGTAGCACACAACTCCTCTGTTATCGGTCTGTGTTATTAGCCATTGATCTGTAAATAAAGCAAAACTATTGCGGATGTGGTCATTAATACTAACGTCAGCCCTCCGAGAATATTTGACCATTTCCCATTTGTATGCTCTCCCATTACCTTTTTGTTGTTTGAAATGTGCAATACAATTGCAATGAGAACGGGAGCTGTCAACCCGTACAATATTGCTGTATAGATTAACGCTTGAATAGGGCTGATGCCAATGTAGTTTATGAGTAGACCCAAAATGAGTGAAACTGACATAACAAAATAGAACGGTTCCCGTTGAGAGAATAATTGACAACATGACAATGTTTGAAAAGAGCATTCCGTAATCAACATCTATCAAAAATGTTTGAATTTCATTGAGGGTGACGAAAAAGCCCCGGCCATCTCTGACCGGGGCTCGTGTGGCACGTATTGTAGGTTTGCATCCCCTACCGTAACACCGCATCAATTTCGTAGCGCTCGTTGGCTATTGCCTCGCCCTGGGTCATAAACCATGCCTCGGTCGCCTTCGGTTTGGTGCGGTCATTGGTACAGCAAAACCTCAGCCCACGCTCGGTCGCGTCGGACATTACTGCGATTTGGATTCCCCGATGCGTCGCCTTCGTTGTTGTCACTTTGATCATAAGCATCTCCTGGGGAATTGTTTTGGGTATTATAATATACGCAAATTAGCACTGAAGTACCGGAATATCTTTCATTACGAAAGCCCGTTCCCATCAACCTTCACCTCGTAGCTCCCCTGCTCCTTCTTTTCACCCACCCAGACCCGAGACCCGAGACCCCAGACCCCAGACCCAATCTTTTCACCCCAGACCCAATCTCTTCACTCCAGACCCAATTCGATGACTTGACTTTCGCTATGCGGAAAGGTATCATTCACACGCAAACAATGGCACGCTTTCAGAATTCTTAACCCGTCCGGACCCCTGACTATCATGCGTTCCAGCATCGCGCTGTGCATCGCCGTTCTCGCCGCCTCCCTCATTGCACACGCACAACCCGTCCAGGTCATCACCCTTGACGCCACCATCAACCCGGCCACTGCCGACTTCATTCACCGCAGCATCGAACGCGCAGCGGAAGACGGCGCGCAGTGCCTGGTGATCCGGCTGAACACTCCCGGCGGGTTGCTGAAATCGACGCGGATCATTGTCAGCGACCTCCTGACGGCCCCGCTTCCCGTGGTTGTGTACGTCTCCCCCTCAGGCGCGCAGGCAGCATCGGCAGGCACGTTCATCGCTCTCGCCGCCCATATTGCCGCCATGGCCCTCGGCACCAACATCGGTGCTGCCCACCCGGTAGGCATGGAAGGGGGAGAAAAAGACTCGATCATGAATGAAAAGGCGACCAACGACGCCGCCGCATTCATCCGCAGCATCAGCGAGAAACGGCATCGCAACGTCCGCTGGGCCGAGGAAGCAGTTCGCAAGAGCTTCTCTATTACCGAAACCGAGGCCCTGAAGGACTCCGTGATCGATCTGGTCGCTCCGACCGTACAAGTGCTGCTCAAAGAGATCGACGGCAAGACCGTGACCGTGCACGAACAGGAGCGCACGTTGCACACAGCGGACGCTGCAATCGTCGAAATAGAGATGGGTTGGAAGCACCGGATCCTCAACATACTCAGCGATCCGAATATCGCGTACATCTTCTTTCTGCTCGGCGTCTACGGATTGCTCTTCGAACTCTACAACCCCGGCTCCGTCCTTCCCGGTGTTGTCGGCGCGATCTCCCTGATCCTCGCCTTCTACTCCATGCACACGCTCCCGGTGAATTACGCAGGGCTCGCACTCATCATCGTCGGCATCATTCTCTTCGTCCTTGAACTCAAAATTACGAGCTACGGCCTGCTCACCGTGGGCGGAGCTATCTCGCTATTGTTAGGATCCATTATGCTCATCAACTCCGATTCAGCACTCGAATTCGTCGCCATTTCATGGAGCGTCATTATCCCGTCGGTTGTCGTCACCGTGCTGTTTTTTGTCTTTGCCATCGGCATGGGTATCCGGGCGCAACTCCGCACACCAGTCACCGGCACCGAAGGACTCGTGGGCGAAACCGGGAATGCACTCCAGACTCTTGCACCGACCGGGCAGGTACGTGTGCACGGAGAGATCTGGAACGCCACAACCTCCGGCAGCACAGTACCTGCGGGCTCTGCAATCGAGGTCGTCCGCGTCGAAAAGCTTCTCCTTATCGTGCGACCTCACTCACAGTAGCTTACGGAAAGGAACACCCAATGGAATCCGTCAGTGTCATTCTCTTCATCGTCATCCTCTTCGTTGTCATCCTCCTCACAAACGCCATTCGCGTGCTGCGTGAGTACGAACGCGGCGTTATATTCAGGCTGGGCCGGCTCATCGCCATGAAAGGGCCGGGAATCATATTCCTGATTCCGATCGTTGACAAAATAGTGAAAGTCAGCCTCCGCACCGTGGTACTCGACATCCCACCGCAGGATGTCATTACCAAGGACAACGTCTCCATCAAGGTGAACGCGGTGGTCTACTTCCGCGTTGTGCAACCCGACAAGGCCATTGTGGAGGTGGAGAACTATTTGTTCGCCACTTCGCAACTCTCGCAAACCACCCTGCGCAGCATCCTGGGCCAGTCTTCGCTGGATGAGCTCCTCGCCGAACGGGACAAGATCAACGGCGAGCTCCAGAAGATCATTGACTACCACACCGAGCCATGGGGCATCAAGATCTCCACGGTGGAAGTGAAACAGATCGACCTCCCCATCGAGATGCAGCGGGCCATGGCGCGTCAGGCCGAGGCCGAGCGCGAACGACGGGCAAAAGTCATCCACGCTGAAGGCGAATTCCAGGCATCACAGAAGCTGGCCGACGCAGCCATCGTCATCGAAGACCACCCGATGGCCCTCCAGCTTCGCTACCTGCAGACCCTGACCGAAGTGGCTTCGGAGAAGAATTCGACGACGATTTTCCCGATTCCGATCGACCTGATTGCCCCATTCATTCAAGCGTTTAAGGAGAAGTCCAAGAGGCTGGACAAATAACTCTCTGATCATCAGGCTACTCCGGAGGGACGGAGGATGACCCCGCTCCTGTCCGGGCATAATACCGAAGAAGGGATTCTCGCCGTCCTCCCGGCCGGCGACGCTGTAATGCGCCTCTACGTTCGTGGCACGAAATCCATCTCCACGCGCGATGAGGAATTCTTTCCGTTCTTCTATCTCGCCGAGCCATCCCTTCTTGACGGCTTCTCGCAAAAGTTCTGGCTGAAGAAAGCCGAAGGTACACTCTCCTTCACACACATCTGCGTGTTCCCCGCGTGGCCCGTGCTCTGGGATGCGGTGAGGCACATGCTCGACCGCTACAACGCAACTGAAACAACACGTATTGAATCATACACACAGCTTCAAGCCCTCCATCTGATCCCCGACCCGGTCACACAGTTCCTGGTGCAGACCGGCAGAACGATGTTCAAGGGAATGGCCTTCAACGACCTGCACCGCCTCCAGCTGGACATCGAAACCTACACCGAAGGTTATTACCGTTTCAGCAAAGCTACCAGACCGGGAGACCGGATTATTCTGATCGCTCTGGCCGATAGCCGCGGCTGGAATCATATCATTGACGGCAGAAAGCTGGATGAACGCCGCATGCTCCGGGAATTGGTGCGGGTGATCAATGAGCGCGACCCCGATGTGATCGAGGGCCACAACATCATCGGATTTGATCTTCCCTACATCCTCACACGGTGCGCGCGGCACGGCGTTGAGCTGACCATCGGACGGGACGGCAGCGCAGCGAAGACCGCAGACGCGCGCGGCAGTGCGGGCGAGTATCCCGGTGAACCTGCGATCGCCGGACGCCACGTCGTCGATACACTCCACCTCGTCCAGAGCTACGATCAGACGAAGCGAAACATGGAGAGCTACGGTCTGAAGTACGTCGCCCGCTATTTCGGGTTTGCGTCCCCGGACCGCGTCTACGTGCAGGGCGATCGCATTTCGGCCACATGGGACGAGAGTCCCGAGACACTCGTCAAGTATGCGCTCGACGATGTTCTGGAAACAGGACGCATCAGCGAGCATCTCTCGCCGACATCATTCTACCTTGCGCAGATGCTCCCCGCTCCGTATGGAACGGTGACCCGCATGGGGTCTGCCGCGAAGATCGAAATGCTCATGGCACGAGAGTATCTGCACCGGAAACATTCTCTCCCACGTCCTTCACAAGGCATCCAGACCACGGGCGGCTACACGGACATCTTTGTCACGGGCGTCGTGGGGCCGGTGGTCCATGCCGACGTGGCTTCGCTGTATCCTTCCATCATGATCGGCAATGGCATCGCTCCGGCAAAAGACACGCTGGGGATCTTTACCGCTATGCTGGAGGAGCTCACGTCGCAACGGCTCGCCGTCAAACAGAAAGCGCGTGCTGCATCGGATCCGCTCGAACGCTCCCGCCTCGATGCACAGCAATCATCCCTGAAGATCTTGATCAACTCCTTCTACGGCTATCTCGGCTATGGCAGGGCGCTGTTCAACGACTACGCACAAGCCGATGCCGTCACAACCACCGGTCAGGAGATCCTGCGAAAGATCATTGCGACGATACGTGAACACCACGGCACCGTAGTGGAGGTCGACACCGACGGAGTGTTCTTCGTGCCTCCCCCCGATTGCATAGGCGAAGATGCCGAGCGAAGCTTTGTGCGGACCGTCGCGATCACATTGCCCCCGCGCATTGCACTGGAACTCGACGGCCGGTATCAACGTATGCTGAGCTACAAGAAGAAGAACTACGCCCTTCTCGGATACGATGATCGCCTCACCATGAAAGGTTCATCGCTGATCTCCCGCAGCATCGAACGGTTCGGAAGAGTGTTCGTCCGCCAAGCGGTCGAGCGCATCCTGAACAATGACATCAACGGGCTTCATCGGATCTACGTAAACACAGTGAACGTCCTTCAGGGACACCAAATGAGCGTCAGCGAGTTTGCACGTGTGGAGACGCTGAGGGATTCGCTCGAGATCTACGATCGGGAGGTTCTGGCGGGCAAGCGCAACAAGAGCGCGGCATACGAGGTTGCACGGCAGACTGAACGCCGCGTGCGCGCCGGCGAACGCATTGTGTACTACATCACCGGCACCGACCCCGGTGTCAAAGGATTCGAAAACTGCAAGCAGGCGGAGGACTGGGACCCTCATTTTCCGGATGAGAATGTTGCATACTACGTGAAGCGCCTTGATGAATTCGCTCAAAAATTCAGCGATTTCTTCCGGCCCCAGGATTTCTCCCGCATTTTCGCCCCGGAGGATCTCTTCCCGTTCTCCGCCGAGGGGGTGGAAATTGTTACGACCTCGACAGAAGACCAGCCGGATGAACCTGAAGAATCAACCGGCAAGTTCGGCATCTGGCTCGATGAGTAACCGGTCACTTGCGTTTTTCCGATGCGTTTCTTAACATCCACACGGTCTCACATCCGAGGGTCGCGCCTCCATGGAAAAGGGTACCGTCAAGTGGTTCAACAACGCGAAGGGGTATGGGTTCATCACCCGTGAGAATGGCGAGGACCTCTTCGTCCACTTCAAATCGATCGTGGGAGAGGGATACAAAACTCTGAAACAGGGGGAGGTTGTTCAATTCGACGTGGAGCAGGGACAAAAGGGACTGCAGGCTGTGGGGGTGACGAAAGCGACGGAGTCAGGCGGGGAAGCCGCTGAAGCTCCTTAGCGCCTGGTACACCCTCGCCAGCGGCAGCCCCACAACATTGTAGTAACATCCTTCGATGCGGGTTACGAACACGGCTCCGTAATCATCCTGGATGCCGTACGCTCCTGCCTTGTCCATCGGTGATCCGCCACGGACGTATTCTTCGATTTCTTCCGCCGGCAGCGTCCGAAATGTCACCTTCGTCGACTCCACTCCGCTCACGATCCGGCCCGATGGACACTCCAGCAATGCAAAGCCTGTGCACACCGTGTGCGTCCGCCCGCTGAGCCGGGCCAACATGCGCGCTGCATCGGCTTCATCAGCAGGCTTCCCGAGCATCTCTCCGTCGATCACGACGATGGTATCCGCGCCGAGCACGATCCCATCCTCCACGTCCCTCGCGGCGCATCGGGCTTTCTGCACAGCGAGTGACTCCGCATTCTTTTCGGGAGGCACCGAGAGGTCCACAATCTCGGGTATATGACAGGGGTGCACTCGCACGGTCAGCCCGATCTGCTGCAGCAGTGCAAGCCGCCGCGGTGAACGGGACGCGAGTATCAATGGATGTGGAAGTTGCACCGGAACCTTCTCCTGTAACGGCATAGGGGCGTCGGGTAATCCCCGACGACCCCTGCCACACCACCCGGCATGCGGGTCCGCACCGGGCGGTT
>PMMO01000237.1 GCA_003162215.1 Ignavibacteriota bacterium | reverse complement strand
CGGGCGTTATCCGAAACGGAAATCCTTGCTCTCTACAGGGAACCCCAAGACGCACTCCCTCATCTGGACGCCTCCCAAATCCATCCCTTCGGTCATGTCCTCGTCGGGAGAACTGACACCCAGGTGATGTCGATCCGGAATCGCGGCACATCACCGCTGATCGTTTCGCATATCCGGAGCTCGAACCCCGCCTTCCATCTGTCTGATTCCATCTTGACAGTGCCAGCTTTCGATTTTGCGACTGTAACCGTCTCGTATACGCCAACGATCGCCTTGCGCGACACTGGGCGGATCTCTTTGGTGTCCAACGATCCCGACTCCCCGGAAACACAGATCCCTGTCGCCGGAATCGGGTTCGTACCAGGCAGCGCACCAGTGGTTTTGAGTATCCGTGACATTCCTGCAGACCAAGGGCACCAAGTGCGCATACTATGGTTCAGGAGCAAATTCGACGGACTCTCCGATTCGCTGCACGCAACCTACTACGATATCTGGCGCCAAGTCGAAGAACGTCCGAGTGCCTGGGATTTTGTCTCATCGGTTCCGGCGTCACATCTGGACGAATACGGACTGATCGCGTCGACGATCTTTGACTCCAGTGAGATCGGTGGAATGCATTGGTCAGTCCTGAAGGTGTCGGCGCGATTCCGGGAACTCATTGATCCGGTTTTTTCCTCACCTGACAGTGGGTACTCCGCAGACAATGTGATCCCCNNGTTCTTCGTTGGGATCCAGTAACGGATCTCGATATCGATCACTACGAGATCTATGCCTCAAACACGGTGACAACCTCGTTGAGCGGCATGACGCTGCTTGGCAAGGCGTTTTCCCCTGTATACCTCGACAACACGTATCTGCCCGGATCTAACCGTTTCTATCGTGTGGCGGCAGTGGACAAGGATGGCAATATCGGGATTCCATCTGACGTCGTTTCGGTCCAAACCACAAGTACACAGGCGGACCGTGAACTGCTTGCGGCATTTGCACTCGAACAGAATTACCCCAATCCTTTCAATCCTAGCACCCTGATCCACTATACGATCCCCAAGGAAGCCTACGTTTCTCTGAAAGTCTACGACCTTCTCGGCCGTGAGGTAGCGGTCCTGGTGCATGACAAAAAGGCACCGGGAAGTTATGCCGAAACCTGGGATGCGAGCGGGATGGCAAGCGGGGTATACGTGTGCAGACTCCGATCCGGCGATTTCGTCCAGTCACGGAGAATGCTGCTGCTTCGGTAATGACTGCGGGCGAAGCACGATTCTCACTTGCACGTCCCAGGGGAACGCATTTTTCTCCTTTTGCGTTGACTATATGAAGAGATGGTTCGTGAAATGCCGCATCCCTAACGCTTTGGTGCGGAATCAACAATCAGGGGCAAAAAGGAGGAACGCAGGATACCGGAATTGACACTGTGTGGCAAATCGTTCAAATCAGTGAGACTTGCGTGATCCGGCATCCACTATTCTCCATGCTGTTGAAGCGCCTCATTTACTACTTCGCTCGATGTCTCCGCAGCATCGCATCGATGAAGTCGTTGCCTGTCTTTCTCTCCCCTCCTTTATCCGACCAACCTCTGGCCTTTACACTTCGTCCGTCGCTCCAAGGGGCTGAACGCAATGCACCGTTGCAGGCGATGCTTGTACTCCTGATTCTCCTTGCATTGCTTGTCCCGGACCGCGGGATGGGAGAAGACAAGTACTCCTTGAACGGCACGATCAAAAGTGCGGAGAACGGAGAGATCCTCATCGGTGCCTATGTCATTGTGAAAGAGCTCAAAGGTGTCGGATCATCGTCGAATGCATATGGATTCTATTCGCTGACCATCCCTGAGGGGCGATACACTCTGTTGGTGCAGTATCTCGGTTACAGGATCCTTGCAGATACGGTTCTGGTCAACCGCAGTCAGACGATAAACTTCGAGCTGACTCCCGAGGCCATCAAGGTGGGAGAAGTGGTGGTCTCCGGCGAACGGTCCGATGCGAATGTGACGTCCACCCAGATGAGTGAGAGCAAACTCGAAATGCGGGAGGTGAGATCAATACCCGTTCTTCTTGGAGAGAGAGATATTCTCAAGACCATTCAGTTGCTCCCCGGTGTCAAATCGGCGGGCGAGGGGAATACGGGCTTCTATGCGCGGGGCGGAGGAGTGGACCAGAACCTGATTCTTCTGGACGAAGCGCCTGTCTATAATCCCTCGCACGCCCTTGGGTATCTTTCAGTGTTCAACGCCGATGCTGTGAAGGATGTGAAACTGATCACCGGCGGCATACCCGCTGAATATGGAGGACGGCTCTCTTCAGTGTTGGATATCCGGACAAACGATGGCAACATGAAGGAGTTCGGAGCTTCAGGTGGTGTCGGGCTCATCGCCACCCGGCTTACGCTCCAGGGACCGATAGTGGCCGACGAGGGCTCCTACCTTGTTTCCGCCCGACGGACCTATGCGGACATGTTTCTGAAACTCTCAAGTGACACCCTCATCAACCGCACCAGCCTGTATTTCTATGACCTGAATGCGAAAGCAAACTACAAGCTGGGTGAAAAAGACCGGATATTTCTTTCCGGGTATTTTGGAAGAGACAATTTCAACTACCCCGATGTGATCGGGTTCAATTGGGGAAATGCCGCCGCAACAGCCCGGTGGAACCATATTTTCGGGGAACAATTCTTCGCCAACACAACGCTGACCTTCAGCGACTACACCTACGCGAACACCGTGGGAGCGGCCACGAATCAATATGAAATCACCTCGGGGATCAAAGATTTCAACCTCAAAGCTGATTTTCAGTACTTTATTGGATCGCACAATTCGGTGAAGTTCGGAATGAATGCCATCTACCACACATTCTTCCCGGGGGCAGTAACCGCCGGGCCAACGAGTTTCACGAACACCATTGCTCTGGAGAACAAGCAGGCGCTCGAAAACGCCTTGTATGCGTCGCACGAATTCGAGATCATTCCCGATATCGCGATTAACTATGGTCTCCGACTCTCCTCGTTCAGCCTTCTGGGCCCCGCTCACCTCTATACGTATGACAGCTATGGTGACATCGAAAGTGCTGCCGCATATCCCTCAGGCAAGTTCATCACAACGTATACAAGCCTTGAACCCCGCTTTGCGGCCACTGCCCTTCTGAACGAATCGAGCTCAATCAAGGCTTCCTATAACCGGACTGCTCAATACCTGCACCTTTTATCGAATTCGACAACAACAAATCCGAGTGACCTCTGGGTCCCAAGTACCAACAACATTAAACCTCAGTATGCGGATCAAGTGGCTCTCGGATATTTCAGGAATTTCGAGGATAATGCCTTTGAGGCGTCGCTGGAGGTCTACTACAAGAGCATGCAGAATCTTATTGACTACAGGAATGGTGCGGACCTTCAGCTTAACCCCAATGTCGAGTCTCTTCTTCTCTTCGGCAAAGGGTGGAGCTACGGAGCAGAGTTCCTGCTGAGAAAGAAGGTCGGACCACTCACGGGGTGGATAGGGTACACGCTTTCGCAGACCCGTGAGCAGTTTGATGAAATTAATCAGGGTCAGGTCTTTCCCGCGCGGCAAGATAGGACGCACGACGTCTCGGTCGTGGTGGTATACGATTTGAACAGTACATGGAACTTATCGGCAGTATGGGTTTACAACACCGGGAATGCAGTGACCTTTCCGGCCGGCAACTACTGGATAGATCGTCGACTTGTCCCGTACTATACGGAGCGAAATGCCTACCGGATGCCTGCCTACCACCGCCTCGACCTTTCTGCCACCTGGAAACTGGGTGAGAAATCGAGCCTGAATTTCTCAGTATACAATGCCTATAACCGTATGAACGCGTACGCGATCTACTTCAGGCAGATGAAGAGCGATCCTACAAAAACAGAGGCCGTACAGATCACACTATTCCCGTTCATTCCCTCTGTCACATACAATTTTGCATTCTGATGAGAACCCGGAATACACAAACCATGAAAACGTTCTTGTGGCAACCTCCTGGAGGGGTCGTAGGTCTGTCGATCGTACTCACGGCGCTCCTCTGTTCCTGTGAACAGGTCATCGGTGTTGATCTCAACCAAGCAGCACCGCAGGTCGTCATCGAAGGTATCGTTACCGACCAACCTGGTCCTTATTCCGTTACGCTGACCAAGTCCGGAAACTACTTCGAACAGTCGCTGTATTTTCCGCCCGTAACGAATGCTCTCGTAGTACTTTCCGACGATATTGGGGATCGGGATACACTGAAGGAAGGAATCCCGGGAACCTACCAGTCTTCCTCGGTTCTTCGAGGAATGCCCGGAAGGACATATGCGCTCAAGGTGGAGACCGGAGGCAAAGGATACGATGCCTTCTCGACGATGCCACAAAAGGTGGCGATTGACTCTCTTTTTGCAGTTCCGCGCCGTGGCTCGAGCAGCGAACCGGGTTACGACATCTATCTTCTTTTCAAAGATCCGCCTGAACTCGGCAACTACTATCGCGTCAACGTCCATGTCAGCGATCCACTGGTCGCAATGGATTCCATTGATGGCCGAAGGTACCGTTTGTACAGCGACAAACTGACAAACGGAAATGAAGCGTTGTACAGGGTTCGGGCACGGAGGACTGTTGTTCCGGGTGACACGATCACCGTGGATTTGCTGTCGCTTGATAAAGCGACGTATGAGTACTACAGGACCTTGAACGATATTCTGACTTCCGACCGGAGTCCGACATCTCTCTCGCCGGCGAATCCCAATACAAACCTCAGCAGCGGATCGCTCGGCTACTTTACTGCGTACGCTATTGACACGAAGAAGATTGTTCTCAGGTAGGAAATGCCTCACCCCTGTTTGAATTGCGCATCAATACTCCTATCTTGGAGATACCATGGTGACGCAATTGAACACACCGGATCAACCCCCGGCCGATTCCTTCCCGCTCGATGCACAAGCAGTGTCGAATCCCACCAGATGGCAACGCACGTTCGCGGCATTGAAATACCCGAATTATCGCCTCTGGTTTCAGGGGCAGTTGGTTTCTCTTTTCGGCACCTGGATGCAGATGACCGCCCAGGGTTTCCTTGTGTTCGAGTTGACACATTCGCCCAAATACCTCGGTTACGTTGGGTTTGCGTCAGGAGCACCTACCTGGCTGCTCACGCTCTACGGGGGAGTGGTTGCCGATCGTGTTTCACGGCGGACCCTGATGACGATAACGCAGTCGGTCATGATGGTTCTGGCATTCGTCCTTGCGGCGCTGACCTATTTGCACATCGTTCAGCCATGGCATATCATCGCACTGGCCTTCTGCCTGGGTGTTGCGAACTCGTTTGATGCTCCGGCCCGTCAGGCCTTTGTGAGTGAGATGGTGCCGCGCGAGGACCTGACGAATGCCATTGCGCTCAACTCGACGATGTTCCACAGTGCAACCGCCGTCGGACCTGCGGCAGCCGGATTGGCATACGCTCTGTTCGGTCCGGGCATGTGTTTTACGATCAATGGGGTTTCGTTCATTGCGGTGATTGTTGCACTGCAAATGATGAAGCTCCGGCCGTGGGTCCCGCCGCCGCGATCCAAATCGGTCGTGTCGGAACTGAAAGAAGGACTACGCTATGTTGCCTCACAACCGATCGTCCGTGTGCTGATTGCAGGTGTAGCCGTCACGAGCATGCTTGCGCTCTCTCTTACCACGCTTGTGCCGGCATGGGCGGTGAAGGTGTTGGGTGGAAATGCTGCGACGAACGGTTTCCTGCTCTCGGCCCGTGGTGCAGGATCTCTGGCCGGTGCCTTGCTCATTGCTTCGCTGGGGCGAATCAGCTACCGCGGCCGCCTTGTCATGCTCGGTGCAGTAACGTATCCCATCCTCCTGTTTGTCTTCGCCTTTGTTCGATGGCTTCCGCTTTCTCTCCTCACTCTGGCAGGAGCAGGCGTCGGCATGATTTTCGTCATGAACCTGGCAAATGCAATTGTCCAGACCTCCGTGCCGGATCAGCTTCGCGGACGCGTGATGGGATCCTATACGTGGATCTTCTTCGGGTTCATGCCTCTCGGTGCATTATGGGTGGGGACGGTGGCAGAACATCTGGGTGAGCCCGAAGCCGTTATGCTCAACGCGGTGCTGGCTTTTGCTTTCGCCGTGTCGGTGTGGTTCCTCTTCCCGAGACTCCGGGATGTATAGAAGAAGAAACGATTACAAATAGAAACGGAATAGGAATATGATTACAGTCGAACATCTTACAAAGACCTTCAAGGTCTCTCGGCAGCAGCGACGCGAGATGGGCCCTGCGTTCGCGGGGACAAGCATCGATGCCGTGCGGGACGTCAGTTTCACATGCACACCCGGAAGAGTGTTCACCCTCCTGGGGCCGAATGGCGCGGGGAAGACCACTACCCTCCGGCTCATCGCAACGATGCTCAAGCCGACCTCGGGTACGATTACCGTGGGGGGAGTTGATGTGGTCAAGGATCCGGTGGAGGCGAGAAAACGGATGGGGTTCCTCACAGGCAACACTGGGCTGTATGACCGCCTCACGCCCGACGAGATCGTGAAGTTTTACGCGGATCTGCACGGACTGGACGCATCGGCCTATAAACACCGGCGGGATGAGATCTATACACGCCTGGGGATTCACGAATTTGCGGGCCGGAGAATCGGAAAGCTCTCCAGCGGGATGAAGCAGAAAGTCTCCATCGCCCGTACGATTATCCACGACCCCGAAGTTGTGGTGTTCGACGAGGCCACAGCCGCACTCGACGTGATCACGTCCCGCAGCATCATCCAGTTGATCAAAGATTGCCGCACGCAGGGGAAGACGGTGATTTTCTCCACGCACCGTATGGGGGAGGTGAGCCTCTTGAGCGATGACCTATGCATCATCCATCGCGGGGCGCTGATTTTCAACGGCAGCTACAAGGACTTTCAGAACCAGATGCAGACGCCGTCCGTCGAAGACGAGTTCGTCCGACTGGTGGAGGCCGCCTGACATGAACCATTTCACGACAATTTTCCGGAAAGAATTTACCGACACGATCCGCGACCGGCGGACCCTCTTCGTCATGGTGATCGTCCCCCTTGTGCTCGTGCCGCTGCTCCTGTTCGTGGTGACGAAGCTGCAGTCGAGCTCGATGAAAAAGGCGGAGGAAAAGATCATCCGTGTCGGGCTTGTGACGAACGGGAACGCGCACGGCCTCGTTCAGCTGTTGACGGACGCCCGAGGCCTGCGCATAACCGAAAATATTCCTGCAGATAGCGCGGAATCATTCATCAAGCGCGACAGCCTCGACGCGGTCATCGTCGTTGCGCCGGATTTCGATGCCGAGATCGGCCGGATGCACGCCGGCGCCATCAGTCTCTTCTATAAGTCCTCGGAAGACTACGACATGGTCAAGCGACGCCTCAGCGCCGTGCTCGAAGGGTTCGAGAAATCGCTGACCACTGCTCGATTCAAAAAACTCGACCTGGACGAAAGCATCGTGAGCTCCATCCGGGTGGAAGAGCACGATGTGGCGTCGGCGAAAGAGCGGTTCGGAAAAACCGTCGGAGGAATGGTGCCGTATTTCTTCGTGATCTTCTGCTTCATGGGAGCAATGTATCCTGCCATCGATCTGGCGGCCGGGGAAAAGGAACGGGGAACCATGGAAACGCTTCTCACGGCTCCTGTCAGCCGCTTCCAGATCCTGCTCGGGAAATTCGCGGTGGTGGTGCTGACCGGCATCCTCAGCGCCGCGGTGTCGATGCTCGGGATCTACGTCGCCATCCTCCAGGTGAAGGAGATCCCGCCGGAACTGCTCGCCATGATCATGGGAATCCTTGACGTTCAGACGATCGTGCTCGTCCTCTCGCTCCTATTGCCGCTCACGGTGTTTTTTGCAGCGTTCCTCCTTTCGCTGTCGATCTTCGCGAAGTCGTACAAAGAGGCACAGAGCCTGATCAGTCCGCTGACCTTCGTGGTGATCCTCCCGATGATGGTCGGACTCATGCCTGGGATCGAACTTGATCCCGTGACAGCATTGATTCCCGTGCTGAACGTCTCACTGGCCACGAAAGAAATCATCGCCGGGACGATCAAACCGCTGCTCCTGGCGGAGGTGTACATCTCGCTCGTTGCGCTGGCGTCGGTGAGCCTGTGGGGATGTGCAAAGTGGTTTGAACGGGAGGAGACGATCTTCCGGGGGGCGTAGGCAAGGGATCCACAGATCAACTTCGGTCTTCCGGAACCGGCACATGGTGATCTCGGAGTGTATGATCTTCTCGGCAGGAATGTCGCCCTCCATCGCCACTTTGGCCTTGGCAGGGCACGCCGAATGATTCGAGACAGATAATCATTGCGTTTGTCCTAAAACTGTCGTATCCCTCTGCTAGCACAATTAGGATATCCTGACCGTCAAGCATTATAAGGAAACCCGCTATGGCAAAGCCACATCATGGGACTGCAAGCGGCACCTCTTCTTCTCTCGAGCCTCTGATTGAACGCGTCAATGCCTTCTCTGCAGATCACTACTGGGACCTCGGCAAATTCCTCGTTGAACGCGTGATCCCGGCCGCGCTCAAAGAGGGGGTGTTTGCGGAGCAGATGCTCAAGCGCATGGCCGAGATGCCGGGTTTCAAATTCCCCTTCTCGATGTTGAAGCAATGCCAGCGCTACTATACCTATTATCCCAATGTTGAGAAATGTCCCCTCCCTGAAGTGTTCTATTTCGAACTCGCAACCAAAGTCGACGACAGTCGGAAGCGGGATCACTACGAGAAACAGGCCATTGCGAACAAGTGGACGATCTCCGACCTCCAGAAGAAGATCCGCGAGGACGAGCACGCCCGCCGGGAAGATGTGAAAACACGCTTCGGATTCGACCTGAAGGAGAGGAACATCTGGTCTGTGGATTCCCCCGACCCAAGATTCGGAAAACCGAATGCCACGGGACGCCTGCCCGGACAAGTCGTCGCAAATGCCTTCTTTTACTACACCGAGCCGGGGTGGGTGATCGTCGACCCGATGGCGGGGAGCGGAACCACGGGAGATGTGATCGACGCTCTCCCCTATTTCCAGGACCGAAAATACCGGATGTATGACATTGAACCGAGCGACGCGCGAATACGGCGGGCCAATATTCTTCTGACCGGCATACCGGAACAGACAGGCTCGATCGACTACGTGCTCCTCGACCCTCCCCACGATTTCTACCCTCGTGGCACAGAGTCCGGGTTCTCTCCCGCAACAGCACAGACGGACACATTGATGAAGCTAAAGACGATCCTTCGGGAGAGCGCGCGCATCCTCAAGCCTGGCGGGCGGATGTCGATCATCGTCGAACAGACCGCCGGTCAATTCGGCATTGTCGATTTTCCATTTGAGGTAACCAACCTGGCGCGAGGGCTCGGCCTGGCCTCCCATGGCAAAGTGTACCTCCCGCGCCACATCGATGTGGCCAGACGACCAGGTTCCCCGGAAACAACAAAGTCTCCCCTTTCTGAATGTCGTGAGTTACTCACGTTTGAGAAACAATCTTCTTGACAGCTCAGCCCGAGAAGTGCTTGCTGGAGAATTCGCCCGAGGCACATCGGCAATCGACCCCAATCTCAGGAATACTTGCCTCCAATTCTGTTCTTCAGTTTCGTGCTGTCTTTTCCTGCTGCTTCCTTCGCCGATTCAGGCGGCAATGTCGTCAACAACATCTCTGAACCATTATCACCTCAATCGACGACGATCCGAATAAACATTTCACCGGATTGGGACATGAATTCTACGGAAGAACGGAGAGCCTTGATTTGCGGGGGGAAGTGGTTCACCGCAACTATGGATCGCAGCACGGCCAGCTCATACGGAATCGACGTACTTCTTCCTTAAGACCACTATTCCCGGTTTACCATGGAACCCACAAGTAACTGTCTCGCCAAGCTCGAAAGAATCAACAAGACTCTCCGCCATGAAGAAGCCGATCGCGTGCCGATCAGTGATTTCTTCTGGGGAAGTTTTCTCGATCGCTGGCGCCGGGATCTGGGGCTGCCAAAAGATGCGGACATCTACAAGTACTACGATCTCGACTGGATTGTGACGGTTCCCAACATGGACCCCCATATCAAGCAGTTTGAGATCCTCGAGGAAACACCTGATCGTGTCGTCGTTCGCACCGGATTCGAAGCGGTCATCAAGAAGCAATACGCCGATCCCATGCCGGCCTTTCTGAAATTCGAGACCGATACGATCGAGANNGTTTTGGCCGCAACACGCCGGCCTGGGTGGAGACAGTGAAGGAACTCTATCCTGATTTCCCTGTGTATGGTAGTATCTGCGAGGGTCACGAAATGCTCTGGCGAATCGTCGGATCCGAAAACGTGATGCTCTGGATTGGACTCTATCCTGACGAGTTGGGCAGCTTTATCGAGCGTGTAGGTGAGTTTGTTCTCGAGCTCACAAAAGCGCAGATCAGAGCGGCAGAGCGGAAACTGGCGGGAATGGTCATCTGGGGGGATGTCGCCTATACAAAAGACGTCTTCTTCTCACCCGTATATTGGCGCAAACACTTCAAGCCGATCGTCAAGGCGATTATCGATGAGTGCCACTCGGTGGGTCTCCCTGTCATCTATCATGGCTGCGGGAATGTCAACAGGATTTTTGATGATTTCGTCGGGATGGGAGTGGACGCCTACAACCCCCTCGAAGCCAAAGCGGGGCTTGATGTCGTTGACCTGCGTCGCCGTTTTGGACACAGAATTGGGTTTTGTGGAAACCTGGATGTCCTTACNNCAGGAGGAGCTCAAGAGTATGGTGCTCCGCAAGCTAAACGCCGCAAAGGGGGGAGGGTACATTGTCCAATCGGACCATTCCGTCCCAAGCAATGTATCAGGGGAGAAGTACGAGTACGTCGTTAATCTTGTTCGGAAGTATGGCAGGTATCCTCTGGAACTTGGGGAATACGATATCCCTCTGTGAAGCTCGTCACACTGGGCTTCCCCAGATGCCGATTGTGACCG
>PMMO01000093.1 GCA_003162215.1 Ignavibacteriota bacterium | reverse complement strand
AACGACCCATGCCCCCACCTGTGAGGCGGTGACAGGATACACGAGCGAAGAGCTGGCGGCCAGTCCCTTCCTTTGGCTGCATATGGTGCACGAGGATGACCGTGAGCGCGTGCTTGGATTGACACCCGAAATCCTCGCAACGCATGAATCCGTCAACATTGAACATCGCATCATCCGAAAAGACGGCGTCGTCCGGTGGGTCAAAAATACCACTGTCCCGACGTTCGATGCCAACGGCGTGCTTGTTTCATATGATGGTCTTATACAGGACATTACGGAACGCAAGGTCGCTGAAGAGTTGGTGCGGGAGAGCGAAGCGAAATTCCGTGCCGTGTTCGATTCCGCCGGGATCGGCATTGCCATCTCCGCCCTCGATGGATCGCTCCTGGAGTGCAACCCGGCCCTGGAACGGATGCTGGGCTACGAGAGGGGAGAACTGCAGGGGCAATCGTTGGGACGGATAGCGCATCCTGACNNTGTGCGGAAGGACAGACGCATCGTGTGGGGACGGATCACCGCCACGCTCGTGCGTGACACAAAGGGCAATCCGCAATATGGCCTTGGCCTGGTGGAGGATATCACGGAACGAAAGGCCTCAGAGCAGGAACGTGAGCGCCTTCTGAGCAAAGTGCAGGAAGCAATGGCGAACGTCAAAACTCTGAGTGGTTTTGTTCCCATCTGTTCAAGCTGCAAGAAGATCCGTGATGACCGGGGATTCTGGATCCAGATCGAACAATACTTGGCATACCATACCGGGGTACAGTTCAGCCACGGAATTTGCCCCGATTGTCTCAAGCAGTTCTACCCTGAACATGCAGATGGCTATGCCGCGGAGGCTTTCCCGTCAAGCACGGTGCATGTGACGCGGGGGGGCGGCAAAAGTGAAGGGAGTGCCTAGGGATGGCCAAAATCTCAATACTTGTCGTCGAGGATGAACACATTGTCGCCCGTGACATAGCCGCACGGCTTCAAAGACGCGGCTTTGATGTCGTCGGTATCGCTTCCACGGCAACAGAGGCCATTGAGGAAGCCGGTNNACCTCGTGCTGATGGATATCATGTTACGCGGAGAGGTGGATGGCATTACCGCAGCAGATCAGATCCGCGATCTCTATGCAATTCCGGTTGTCTATCTGACGGCATATGCGGATGAACATACGCTCCAGCGGGCCAAAGTAACGGATGCATTCGGGTATATTCTCAAGCCGTTCGAAGAGCGCGAGCTCTACATTACTATAGAGATGGCCCTGTACAAACACCGGATGGAAGCGCGACTTCGTGAAAGCGAGCGGTGGCTTGCAACGACCCTCCGCAGCATCGGTGATGGTATTATTGCAGCGGATACGTCGGGGAATATCACCTTTGTGAATCCGGTGGCGGAACAACTCACGGAATGGCGCAGCGCGGACGCCCTGCAGCATCAACTGGCAGAGGTGTTCAATACTGCGTTTGATGACATCGGTACCGGGCCGCCCGCAACCGTGCTGGTCAGCAAATCGGGGAAGCGCATCCCCATTGAAGAAAGCGCTGCGCCGATCAAGGATGACCGGGGACTCACCAAAGGCATGGTGGTGGTGTTCAGAGATGTTACCGAACAACGGCATGCGGAGGAAGCGCTGCGGGTCAGCGAAGCCCGCGTCACCGGGATTGTCGCTTCGGCAATGGATGCCATCATCACCGTCGACGGCAACCAGCGCATTGTTCTCTTCAATGGCGCAGCCGAACATGTATTCGGCTGGACGAGTCATGAGGCACTGGGGAGGCATCTGGATGAATTCATCCCCCCGCGGTTTCGCGCACGGCACAGGGAGGAGATCGGCGAATTCGGACGGTCGGGGATAACAAAACGCCGCATGGGTAAGCTGGGAATAGTGATGGGTCTGCGACACGGCGGCGTGGAGTTTCCGATCGAGGCCTCGATCTCCCAGGTGGAATCCCAGGGAGAGCGATTATACACCATTATCCTGCGCGACATTACCGAACGCGTCATAGCGGAAGAAGCGCTGCGGACGAGCGAGGAACGCTACCGTCAGTTCTTTGAGGATGATCTGACCGGAGACTACATCGTCAGCATGGACGGCACGTTGCGGGACTGCAATCCGGCGTTTGCGCGGATCCTGGGATTTCCTGATGTTGCCACCGCACTCACGTGCAATCTGCATGAGCTCTATCCCAGCGAGCATATTCGCGATGCCTTTCTCAATCTGCTGCAAGTCAGCCGGCGCGTTGTCGAGTACGAAAAGGATCTGGTGCGGCCGGATGGCCAGCTCATTCATTGTGTGGAAAACGCCATCGGCGTGTTCGACGCCAATGATCAGCTGATCGAATACAAAGGATACATGTTTGATATTACCGAGAGGAAGCGGCTGGAGGAACAACTCCGCCAGGCGCACAAGATGGAAAGTATCGGAACTCTCGCGAGCGGTATCGCGCACGATTTCAACAATATTTTGAACAACGTTATCGGGTTCGTCATGCAAATCAAGAAACATGCAAGTGAACCCGAGAAAGTGCTCAAATACAGCCAGACGATTGAAAAATCCGCCACCCGTGGCGCTGAGTTGTCGTCGCAGCTGCTCTCATTCGCACGAAAGGCAAAGAGCGAGAGCGTGACGGTCGATGCCGCACAAGTTGTCGAGGAGGTGTTTTCGATATGCACGGAAACGTTCCCCGGATTTGTCGCCGTCAACCGCCATATCGACGCGGATCTCTACGCCATTGAGGGTGATCACGGCGAGTTGTATCAAGTATTGCTGAACCTCTGTGGCAATGCCCGCGATGCGGTCGTGGCCCGTGGCAGCGACGTGCCGGGAACCGTGACGATTGGTGCGTACAACGGTCAGGTGGGGGAGGGAGTCAGTGCCCAAATGCTGGCAACGCAGACCGAGAGGTTCGTAGAACTCCGGGTGAGTGACGACGGTACAGGCATCCCCGAGGCAATACGTGAACGGATTTTCGATCCCTTCTTCACGACGAAGGAGCGGGGGCGCGGAACGGGTCTGGGACTCTCTGTGGTCTATAATATCGTCCGGAACCATCACGGAACAATCCTCGTCGACAGCGAAGAGGGTGAAGGAACGACATTCCATATCTACTTTCCCGCTGCACCGGCTGCGGCGCGGGCACCGGCGTCGGAACATCGCGCGGCTCCTGCCAGGGGGAAACAGGAGACGATTCTCGTCGTTGACGATGAGGAGTCCATGCAGGAACTCGGACGCGAGTTGTTGGAAGAGCACGGCTATAAGGTGCTCATTGCCAGCAACGGTCCGGAAGCAATAGAAATCTACCGTAGCCAACCGCAGATCATCAAGCTCGTGATCCTTGATCTGGTGATGCCCGGGATGGACGGCGGACAAACCTACATTGAACTGAAGAAGGTCAATCCGTACGTCAAGGCTTTTTTCTGCACCGGCTACATGCCGGATGCAGTCATTTCAGCGTTGCTGGAAGAAGAGCATCTCCATGCCATCCAGAAGCCCTTCAACCCCGATCAATTCGTGCAACTGGTGAGGGATGTTCTTGATACAACACCGTGAGAAGGGAACGTGCACTACATCGCGATCCTGATTGCCTGCCTCTCCATCATCCTGCAGTTCATTGCCGCGCTCTGGTCGGCACGCTTAATGCGATTGAGTGGACGGGGGATCGCCTGGGCATTGATCTCAGCAGCGATCGCGTTGATGACCATGCGCCGTGCCGTTGCGCTCTGGGGAATGCTCAAATCCCCGACTGCTGCGTATCTGGATCTCTCCGAGACCATCGGCTTCTTCATTTCCCTTCTCCTGTGTCTCGGGGTGTTCCGCCTCGGGTCCTACTTTCGCCATTCCAGCACCATGGAGGGATCCCGGGAGGGGTGGAAGCGGCTGTTTGGCCGGCTGTTTGAGAGAGCAGATGAAGGGAAGCTCCTAATTGATCGTGGCCGGATTGTGGATTGCAATGACAAGGCCGCACACCTTCTCGGCTATACAGAGAGAGCCGACATCCTCGGCCAACGTCCTGATGACATTTCTCCACAGCGCCAGCCCGACGGTCAGTTCTCGAGCGAGAAGGCAGAAGCAATGATGGCGCGGGCTCTTGCGAAGGGGAATGCCCGCTTTGAATGGGTGCACAAGAGCATCGATGGCACTCCCGTGCCCATGGAAGTCGTTCTCACCAAGATAGAAATTGAAGGCAACACGTTGCTCCACACATCGTGGCGCGACCTCTCGGAAACGAAGCGTTCTGAACTCGCACTGCGTGAGAGTCTTCAGACATCTGAAGAATTTATCCGGAATGTGCCATCGGGGATACTCCTCTTTCACTATGTTCCTGCAACCGGGAGTTTCGCCCTGCTCGATGGAAACCATGAAGCCGAACGGATCACGGGCGTGAGTATCGCCGCATGGCGTGGCAAGGACATCACCGCGATCTTTCCGGATATGGTGCAACGCGGTCTGGATGCCGAGTATCGCGAGGTGATGCTCACCGGCCGTGCGCACACGCGTGAGGATCTCGCATACAAAAATCGTTATCTCCAGATGGCCTCCCGGGTTCACGCGTTTCGCCTGCCAGGGGGACGCTTGGCAGTGACGTATGATGACATTGTGGAACTGAAACGCTCGGAGGAAGCCTTGCACGCATTGGAGACGCAGCACCGCCTCCTCTTCGAGACTATACCCCAGGGGATTCTTCTTGAAGATGCCGGGGGACGCATTGTCAACGTCAATCCTGCAGCGGAACAGATCCTCGGGCTGAGCGCCGCACAATTGCAGGGGGTACCGGCTATGGATCCGCGGTCGAACCCACTGCGTCCGGATGGGGCACCCTTCCCGAGATCTGAGTTCCCCACTGTCGTTGCACTCCGAACGGGAGTCCCCGTCCGCGATGTCGTGATGAGCATCACCAATCCACTTCTCGGGGCGCACCGCCGTGTCATCGTAGGTGCTGTGCCGCTCTTCCGTCCGGGAGAAGAGCACCCGCATCAAGCGTACGCCACCATCAATGATATCACCGATGTAACGTTCGTCCGGCAGGAAAATCGCCGGTTGCGGGAACAGTTGCAGGAGCAAAGCCGCAGTCCCGACATCGGCGCAGTGTCGTCCGCTCTAAAAGAAATGGCGGCCTCTTTGCCGGTTGAGCTGCATTCCATCCGTGCAGTAGTTGACGGGTTGCTCCTCTTCACCAGTGTCAACAGCGAAGAGCTGCATGTGCAGTCGATTGATCCGGCCACGCTTGTTCAGCTAATAATCCGTGATCTGCACCTGCCGGACTCCGCGCAAGCAGTAGAGTGGACAGTTGACCCGTTGACGCTGATTGAGACTGACCCCATCATGCTGAAGCGGGTCTTTCGCATTCTCATTGAGAACGCTGTGAAATTCTCCCGGACGCGCCCCCACCCCGAAATTCGTGTGGGCTGTTCAGGCGATGGAGCCACCCGAGTGTATATTGTGAGGGATAACGGGGTGGGCTTTGATGCTTCAAGGGCAGGACTTCTGTTCGGTGCCTTTCAGCGTTTCCATGCAAACCAAGGATTTGAAGGAGCTGGCATCAATCTCGCCATCGCCCACCGGACAAGTCGCAGGCTCGGTGGTTGGCTGTGGGCGGAGTCAACTCCCGAGCGGGGGGCTACATTCTACGTTTATCTTCCGGGGACCTGAGCCCCTTTCTTCCCTCAAGTGGCTGATATTCAGCAATGCCGGGTTTCTCACATCCTGCTGATCCCTTCTAAATTCCTTGAAATTCCTTCAATCTGGCCCAGTTTCGCAGCATGCAATTGATGGCATGAGTTTTGGGATGGTACTGACGTGAGGCAGGGGGGCTTAACAGGGGATGAAACCTCTGAAAAGGGGAGAAGAGGACTGGATGATTCTGATTGTTGAAGATGATCAATTGTTTCGGCGAGCATTGGCGACATACCTTGTATCACGGGGGTTCCACACAAGGGTAGTTGCATCAGCCGAAGAAGCGCTGGCGAGTACTGAATGGCCGAAGGTGGATTTGGTCTTGATCGACTATTTTCTGCCCGGCATGAACGGCATTGAATTGGCGCGGACGCTCCGCGCACGACACATCAGCCACCCTCGTCTTGTTCTGATGTCCGGATATCTCCCTTCGTCGGTATACGACGAAGCCAAAGCGGCATCGATTGAGACGGTACTGCACAAACCTTACGACATGGAGACTCTCGATGAAAAGCTCCAGACCCTATGCGAAGACGGAGAAGCGTACGGACCCGCAAACTGAGAACATACAAATGGTTTACGGCGAGAGCGAGCGATGTCCGGAATGTGGACACGCATGGAACGAAGTCGGCCCGGCACATTTCACGGATTGCCGGTATTTCTCACTGGATGATGATCGTGATGAGGATCCGATGACACTNNTCACCGGTGAATGGGGTTATCTCTCGAGCGAAGTGGTCTGATCCTACGTTCGCTGTAGACTGTACAGAGCCGCCCTCTCCGCAGTTGCAGCAAAGTCGGAGGTGGCGGTTTTTCGTGGATTAACGTTGGCACGTGCTTTGGGCTTTAGTATTCCGACGAACAACGAGTGCTGGTGAGCAATATCGCATTGCTTCATAATCCGCACGTTGTCTTGGTGGTACGCAGTTTGAGTCTGAATGTGTGTTGGATTGTGTCTTTCTTTGACGTCAAATGAGAATAGGAGTGGGTTATGAAATGGATCTATGATATGTCGATCGGAAAGAAAATAGTCCTTTCTTTTGTCATTGTTGTTCTCATCTTCGGTGGTCTGATGGGCTATCAGTACCGGATGCTTGCGGCACTGGGCGCGGCGCAGGACGAAGCCTCGCAACGCGCAACTGAAGCGGCCACCATAAAAACATACGAGATGCAGAGTGACGAACTGTACGGCGTAATGGCCGACGCTGTTATCACAAAGAATACAGCAGAAGCCAGACAGATTCTCCGAGACTGGCGTCCGGAAAAAGACATGGAAAACCTCAAGGCACTTGCCAAGACCGACGAGGATAAGAAGTCTGCTGATGAGTACAGCGTCAACTTCCTCAAACTCTTCGATATCGCGGCACATGAGGTCCTTCCACTGGTAGAACGCGGGACAACGGCCGAAATGAAGCTTGTCGTACAAAAACATGTTGAGATCAACAATCTTCGTGAAAAGGCGGGCGCAGCCATGAAGGCTATGTCCGAAAGGCAGGCACAGAGATCCGTCGAAGGCGAAAGACGGTTCGATGTAGACCGCGGCAGAGCACAATCATGGCTTCTCGCGATAAGTGTCATCGGGCTGCTGGTTGCTATGATTCTGGGCACTGTCGTTTCCCGCATCATCAGTCGTCCGCTGAAACGGGTGGTTGAGATGTTGCAGGAACTTGCCAAAGGACATATCGGCTTCCGTTTGCACATGGAAACAAAAGACGAAATTGGTTTGCTCGGCGCAACTCTGGATGGGTTTGCGGATGATTTGCAGCAGACTGTCGTGGGAACGATGGTAAAGCTATCGGATGGTGATGTCAGCGCCGTGATCACGGCCAAGGACAACCAGGATGAAATCTCTCCGGCGCTGCAGAAGATGCTTACAACGGTTCGCGGACTTGTCGCTGAAATGGAGATGCTTTCGGTGTCCGCGGTGAACGGGAAGTTATCGGTACGCGGGACTGCGGAGAAGTTTGAGGGTGGATACCGGGGGATCGTGCAGGGGGTGAACGCAACGCTGGATGCGTTGAGCCGTCCGGTGGAAGACAGTGCGCGTGCGTTGAGCCGGATGGCGGAGGGTGATCTGACTGTACGCGTGAAGGGGGAATATCACGGGGATCACCGGAAAATCGTGGAGAGCATCAATACGGTGGCGGGTTCGCTGGAGCGGGCGATGCGGGATGTGAGTGAGGCAGTGGCGGCGACGGCGAGTGCGTCGAGCCAGATCAGTTCAAGCACGGAAGAGATGGCAGCGGGAGCGCAGGAGCAGACGAGTCAGGCGGGTGAGGTGGCGAGCGCGGTGGAGGAGATGACCAAGACGATCCTGGAGAACTCGCGGAACGCGGGAGTGGCGGCCGAGACGGCGAAGGCAGCGCGGGAGAATGCGGAGCGGGGCATGGGTGTGGTGGCCGAGACGGTGGAGGGGATGAAGCGGATTGCGGAGGTGGTGCATTTGAGTGCGGGAACGGTGCGGGAGTTGGGGAAGTCGAGCGACCAGATCGGCGAGATCATCAGCGTGATCGATGACATAGCGGACCAGACGAACTTGCTGGCGTTAAATGCGGCGATCGAGGCGGCACGGGCGGGCGAGCAGGGGCGGGGGTTTGCAGTGGTGGCCGATGAGGTGCGGAAACTGGCGGAGCGGACGACGAAGGCGACGAAAGAGATAGCGGGGATGATCAAGAAGATCCAGACAGATACGGCGGGAGCGGTATCGGGCATGGAGGAGGGGACGGGCGAGGTGGAGAAGGGGAAGAGGCTGGCCGACCGTGCGGGAGCGAGTCTGCAAGAGATCGTGGGTGTGAGTCAGAAAGTGACGGACATGGTGA
>PMMO01000072.1 GCA_003162215.1 Ignavibacteriota bacterium | reverse complement strand
CGAAGTCGTGCGCACGAGCGGCGAGGCGCTCCTGGCGCTGATCAATGACATATTGGATTTCTCCAAGATCGAGGCCGGAAAGCTCGAGCTGGAAGTCCTTGATTTTGACCTGGGCGCGATACTGGAGGATACCGCTGAACTGCTGGCGGTCAAGGCCCATGACAAGGGTCTGGACCTCGTCTGTCTGGTCGAGCCCGAGGTGCCCTTGTTCCTGCGGGGCGACCCGGGCCGGTTGCGCCAGATTATTGTCAACCTCGGCGGCAACGCGATCAAGTTTACCCACCAGGGTGGGATCACGTTGCGCGCGAGCCTTGATTCTGAAGACGAGCGACGGGCTACCGTTCGTTTCGCCGTCACCGACACGGGCATTGGCATCTCTCCTGAAAATCAGAAGAGACTCTTTTCGCCGTTCATCCAGGTGGATGGTTCCACGTCCCGCAAGTACGGCGGCACGGGTTTGGGGTTGGCCATCTCGAAGCAATTGGTCGAACTGATGGGCGGCGTCATCGGCATAGAGAGTCCTTCGACTCCGCTCAGGGCAGGCGGGGAAGCCAGCGGTTCCACTTTCTGGTTCACCGGCGTATTTGAAAAACAGGCCACCGGACAAACACCCGAACCGGCGCCAATGGCCGATTTGACCGGGGTGCGTGTTCTGGTGGTGGATGACAACGACACCAATCGTCTGCTAGTGACGAACCTGCTCAAGAACTGGGGCTGCCGCTTCGCCGAGGCGGTGGATGGAGAGGCGGCGCTGGAGCGATTGCGGGAGGCGACACGCGAGGGCGATCCTTATGCCGTGGCCCTGCTCGATATGCTTATGCCGGGCATGGACGGTGTGGAGCTGGGTCGCAGGATCAAGGAAGGCCCGGACCTTCGTGACACACGGCTGATTATGATGACTTCCATCGGGGGGCAGGGCGACAGAGCGGGGTTTACTGAGTTGGGTTTTGCCGGGTATCTCAACAAGCCTCTTCGCCAGTCGCAGCTGCGCGAGTGTCTGGCAATGGTGTTGGGGCGTGCGGAGCCGGCGGCGACCATGCCGCCTCAAGAGATTGTTGCCGGGACCACCGAACCCGGGTCGCGGCAGCGAAGGGCGCGCATACTGCTGGCCGAGGACAACGCCATCAATCAGCTCGTCGCCCTGAAGATCCTAAAAAAGCTGGGCTACAGGGTCGATGCAGTGGCCGACGGCCATGAGGCCATCACGGCGCTTGAGACGTTCCCCTACGACCTGGTGTTGATGGACTGCCAGATGCCGAACATGGACGGTTATGAGGCCACGCGAGCCATCCGGCGGCTGGCGCGCGGGCGGCGGCTTCCGATTGTGGCGATGACGGCCAACGCGATGGCGGACGATCGCCAGCGCTGCCTGGAGGCGGGCATGGACGACTACATCNNAAGCCGGTAAAATCCTCAGAATTGTCCGCAGCCCTGGAGCGCTGGCTGAAGGAGGATCCCGTGTGAGCAGCGCGGACTGAGCCGCGAGTGTGCACGCCTAACACGAATTCCTTGACTATATTGAAAAACTTCATTGTAGATGTGGCCGAGTCATGGTAGATGCTCGAGAGAAGATCAATTCATGGCAAATCGAATTCAACACCGAGAGGCCCCACAGTCCTTTGGGTACCTCTCACCCCTTGCGTTCAAGCCGGGGAACACAGCACAGGACAGGTTGCAGCATAGAAACCAACCCCAAAATTCTCATACGATCTGGACCAGCGATGGGGTGCAGTTCCCATAGAAAACTTCCCACCTAATTCTTGGACCGTATCTTCAAAAACCGGCTTGATCGGTGGGCCTGTGGGGTCCTTTCCATTCGGCACAATCCCTCCGAGGATCCCGCCCCGGTGTTGGCGACCTTCATCTCCCGGTTGTGTCTGTTGATTCAAAAGGACTGAGCTCCGCGTAGTCCCTGGCAATGTGGTAAAGCCGCACGCGGGTCCCCCCACGCGCCCATTCGCGTAGGATACTCTTCCGCAGGGCCATTCCATTTAGGAACTCCTCTTCCCGGACGTTCAAAGTCAACAGGGACGCCTCCTTTACCTCCGGATGTGTTTGCCACCATTCCAAATTATGCACCGGGATGGATGTGGGTGGGAGAAAGGCCTCCAGGTTAAGGCTGGTCATGGTCTTCTGGCGCAATGCTTTTTCTCGATCCCCAAGGGGAAGAATGTCGCGTTCGTAGACAAGCCCCATGTCCTTGTAATCAATAATCAGCAATGGGGTCGGAATCCGCCCCTGAGGATGGGCAAGATAGGAAATGGCGCTGGCAAAGTTTCTACGAGTGGAGGAGAGAATTGTCAAGGCGTGCAACTTTTCTGACAGGAGTGACACCGTGCCGATACCCAAGGCGAGAACGGCAACTGCGCACAGTATGAGCATTCGTTTGTGTTGTTCGCCTGAACGGATTGTGATGTGCGGAATTAGACGATCCATCAGTGGAGCGGCTGACGTCCCGCAGATCAAGGCCAGCCCGAAGGAAGCCTCCACCAGATAGGTTCGGACAACATAGGATAGAGTCATGATTCCCAGAATGGCGGGCGCGGCCCATATCGCTCCGATTCCGGAGGGATGCCGCGACAGAATCAACAGTGGGAAAGCGAGAATCAAAACCACCAGAGCGACGTCGGGCACCGTTTTGAGCAAAAGCGCCACAATGGTGGAGATGCCCATAGAGATCCCCATGACACGCGAGGCGTCAAGTGATGAACGAGAAAATATCTTTTGGAACAACGGGAACAGAACCGCCACCCAGACCAGGATGGTTGGAAACGCAGTCAGACTACCGGCATAGTAGGACCACCGTTGCATGATGAAGGCGACGAGCATGTCGGTGTTGTGTCCCAGGGGGATTCCTTGTCGGGATTGGACCGAGGGATTGAGGAGTATCCACAACGCGCCCGCCACCAACATGAGCCCCGCCGCAATCGCGCAACGGCTGTGGGAAAGACGGCTCAACCGATCCCACTGTACGGCCAGTAATTGGGAACAGACCAGGGGGACGATCAAGGCGGCCGGTTCCTTGGCGGCCACTGCTGCACAAAAAAGTGCCACGGCACCCGCCAGATGGCGGCGTGTGTTTAGTCTGGTAGCGAGCACGAAAAGCCAGATCGCTCCGTGGGCGAACATTAACTCGAGCGTAAAGGTGAGATCGGAGAACCAAAAGACGATATACGTCAGAAAAGAAAAGAACACCCCATAGGCGATCATTGAGGCCAGAGCCACACGAATAGACAGTGCCGTCTTAATAAAGGCAAAAAAGGCGGCTAGTGCGGCTAGATAGGAAAAAAAAATGACGACATGGTAGGGGTAGGGGTTTAGCCCCGCAAGATGGTACAAGCTCCACCATGTCAGGTTTTGAACAGGGCGAAACATGCCGGACAGAACCGCTTGGGATGGCCGGAAGCAGTCCAGCCAAGGATGCGTGCGAGCCCAATTTAGATAATCAACGTCATCCTCGCGAAAATACACGGGAAAAAGTGCCGGCAGGATCAGCGACAACATGACAAGAATGCCGAGTGTCCATAGAACAGAATGGTTCGCCAAAGTTCGTTTCAGCCTGATGGCGTATTGGCCGGAGGGTAACTGCATTAGTAAGCCCCCTTTGCGAAGAGCACCACCCCGATGGTGAGCAGGATGATCTTCGGGTCTAGGGTTGAGTTCTGATTCCGAAGATAGTAGTCATCCATAGTACACATTGTGTGGAAGATGATGTCTCTTCGACCCGAGACTTGCCAGAGGCATGTTAAGCCCGGCAACCCGCTATGCCGGCTGTAGTGCCACTCTTCGTAGTAGTTCTCGAAATCCGGTCTCGGCAGGAGATTCGGCCACACGAGGGCAATCTTGCCCTTCACCACGTTGATCAACTGCTGCAGATCGTCAAGGCTGACCCTTTGCAGGAATCGCTCATCGCCCGGTATGGGAAACCGCAGGCATTTCAGCTTGTCTGTACAATGGATCATCTTTCCGTCAGATGTGCTCGGCAATGAATATTCGACTTGGTAATCGTGAAGGGGCGCCTCTTCCGAATCATGACGACTACTAGTGTAACGATCCAGACAATGAAGGAGATTGCAAATATCAATGAAGCATCCACTGGCACAATCCTTCATCAAGCGTATCAGCGTTATCGGGTCCTGATTTATGTTGCAGTAGGCCCACAGATGCAGAACAGCCTCCCCCCATCCTTTCCGACAAAAGAGGTTTCATCTGTACCCCCCAGTCGTCTCTCCCCGAGGAGCATGTCCATGGAGTGAAGATAGCACCGTGACTCGGGATAGTCAAGATGAATACCTGCTGAGGCGTTCGTCTGAGGCGTTCATGCTGAGGCGTTCATGCTGAGGCGTTCNNGAGGCGTTCATGCTGAGGCGTTCGTCTTGCTCAGGCGTTGGTCTGGACAATGTCGCGTGGTTCTGCTCACCATTCGCGAATGAAAGGTGTGCCAAGAGACATCCGCTTGGAGGACACATGTTCGGCAACTATGCAAGCGCGCGAAATGCAGAAAAGGCCCAGGGTCGGACGTGGGCGAAGGCAAAGGTAGTAACGACCGAACGGGCCGACCTCTCTGACTAATGTAGTATTGCCATCGCAGTTGAAGATTGGAACGTCGAATTCGTGAGCATCCGTCTAGAAAAAAACGGGGCTATTTGTGACACCAAGTCGACCAGCTCGACATCCTTCTTGTGTTCATATCGCACATGAGGATGCTTCTGGACTCGGTCGTATCCCATCCAAATCCTATTGACATTTAGCTAGCATGGTGTGCCATTCATTTTGTCCTTTTTTTTGCTTTCNNCCTCCAATGAGAATCATGCTCGAATCAGAAGCTATTCTGGGTTGAACAGGTAATCAAAACCAAATTGGGGGAATCATGGCTGGTTTCCCCTTTCGATTTTTTCGATGCTGTTCGGTGTGCTGTAGCACAAACGGTATGCTTGAAACGGAACGGATTGTTTCGTAAATTTCATCAGGCGATGCTACCGTATTTGCTATCTATAGGCTGAAAGACGGGGCAGGAACGGTAGAAACGGCAGAGTACGACGGTCTCGAAAACCGGTATACCGNNACCGGCCAGGATGGCTCCTACCTCGCAGAATTCCTTCTGGCAAAGGGATATGAGGTTCATGGCATCGTGCGAAGGGTCGCGCTTGAAGATCCCTCCCACCGCATGTGGCGGATCAAAGATCTTTTGAACGATATCCAGTTGCATTCCGGATCTCTTGAGAGTTTTCCAAGCATTTACCGGACGATTGTTAATGTGAAGCCCGATGAGTGCTTTCATCTCGCTGCGCAGAGCTTCGTGAGCTATTCCTTCGAAGACGAATTCTCCACGCTGAACACAAACATCAATGGCACGCACTTTCTGCTGACGTCCTTGCGCGATGCACATCCGGAATGCCGCTTCTATTTTGCCGGATCGAGCGAGATGTTCGGTAAAGCACTGCAAGTGCCGCAAAGCGAAACCACCCCGTTTCATCCGCGATCGTCATACGGGATATCCAAAGTTGCCGGTTTCGATCTCACCCGCAACTACCGGGAAAGTTACGGGCTGTTTGCGGTGAACGGGATTCTGTTCAACCATGAATCCCCGCGCCGCGGGTTCGAGTTCGTCACCCGGAAAATAACGTACAACGCAGCGCGCATTTCGCTGGGCCTCGCGAAGGAGTTGCGTCTCGGCAATCTGGAGGCACAACGGGACTGGGGGCACGCCGCCGAATATGTGCCCGCGATGTGGACGATGTTGCAGCAGAAGGAGCCGGACGACTATGTCATCGCGANNACCGGCGAAACACACTCGGTCCGCGAGTTTTGCGAAGCAGCATTCAAGTGTCTCGGCAAAGACTACCGCGAGTTTGTAGTAGTGGACGATCGTTTTTTCCGCCCGGCCGAGGTCGAAGTGCTGAAAGGCGACAGCTCGAAGGCCCGCCGCTTGCTGGGCTGGAACCCTCAACGTGGTTTCAAGGATATCGTGGAAGAAATGGTGCAGGCGGATGTGGAGTTGCTAAATAAAGGCGATAGGCGTTAGGNNTATGAAGTCCACGGCATCATCCGGCGAAGCAGTTCCTTTAATACCGGCCGCATCGACCATCTCTACAATGACCCGGAGATTTCCGGCAAGAGGCTCTTCCTGCATTACGGTGACCTCACAGACACGAGCAATCTCAACCGTCTGCTTGAGAAAGTGGAGCCGGATGAGATCTACAACCTTG
>PMMO01000224.1 GCA_003162215.1 Ignavibacteriota bacterium | reverse complement strand
GTGTACGACTTGCTCGGGCGCGAAGTGGCGGTGTTGGTGAATGAGAGGAAGGAGCCGGGGGACTACTCGGTGACATGGAACGCGAACGGCATGGCGAGCGGTGTGTATCTTTGCAAAATGGATGTTGAACAGGCTGATGGCAGGCCCTCGGTGTCCTTCACCCGCAAGATGGCCCTCGTTCGCTAGTGGCCCTCGTTCGCTAGTCGCTACTCCCCACTCTCCCTGCGACGCGCTACATAGCCTCTGACGATCTCATAGGCCTCCCGCGTATCCGCATCGTCCGGCAGCCCATCACGCAACTTCTCAAGGTACCCCCTTCTCTGAAGAGCGCGGAGCGTCGGCAGGTAATTGACGTCAAAAACCCAGGCGAGTTGCAGCAGCTTGAAGTCGTTGATGTTTTTCACGTTCCTGCGGGCCACGATGCGTTGCGCGCGCAAATCCTCCATCACCTCCGGTGCAACTCCTTTTCCTTCCAGCAACCCGATCGCAATCNNTCGCAATTGCATGGTTCTTCCGGCCCGGTGGAGAATTGCTGTAGTCAATCATCAAACGCCAGATATCGAGCTTGTCGGCGTCGCGGAGCAGACGGGCGAAGAACAGCACGCGGCGGTCCCTCACCGGAGGGATTTCCGCCTGGTTGTGATACCTGATGGCGCGCCGGAGGATTTGGTGCGAACGCGCGGATAGACGGCATAGTACTTTTTCCTGCCTGAGGATTTTCAAGCCGAGCAATGCGTGATTTTCCGAGAGCCTGTCGGCAAATGTCCTGTACCGCGCATATTGAACAAAGCGGCCGACGTCATGAAGCAGCACCAGGGCTTCGGTCAACCGGAGGTCCTCCGGGGAAATTGCCAGCGCCCTGGCAATCGAGGCCGCTTCCTTGCAGACACGCAGCGTATGCGCTTCCTTGAGGCGCATGTTCCGGCGAAGGTCTGCGTCACCGGCGTCAAACCTGCGGACATAGGCATGCCACCATTTCCGGATTCTCTTAATTTGCTGCTCGGTCATCAGTGTCCTTCCCCCTCACACTTCATTTCTTCGAGATACACACGGATTTTTGCAAGACGGGGACGATCGATGGCGACGCGTACGGGAAGACTCGCTGCCTGGGCAAACAGCGTGCATGCCTCCGGGATACGCCCCATGTCCAGATAGAGCACTCCAAGTTCGTAACGGTGCCGCATGATGTCAGGCGCGAGTGCGACGGCCTCAAGCAGCGAGCGCTCGGCCTCTGCAAATCCTCCATCGGGAATCTCCCCCACGAAGATTTTGGCGAGCTGCCTTTTGAGCCATCCGACATTTCCCAGTGCCCGGAAAAATGACCCACGGATCGATAGCGCAATATCATCTTTGGGATTGAGCGCAAGCGCCCGATCGGATTCNNAGACGGATTCCGCAAGAAGCTCATGCGAGAGACTGACCTGCTCCTGCATTCCCACCTCGAGCGCAAGATAGCCGAGCGCAGCAGCAAGCCAGGTGTGACCTTCCCAAATTAGTGAATCTCCCCGGATGCATTCACGGGCATGCGTCTCCGCGCTTCTCAGTGCGGCAACGCGCCGCTGCCCCTCTTCCTCCACCTCGGCAATGCATACGTACACCCGGGCCAATCGCCAATGCAAAATGGGGTCTGCGGGCATTTCGGCCAATGCCTGTTCGTAGTCGCGAACTGCTGCGGGGTAGTCCATCTGAACAAACGCGGCATCCCCCGGGGCCAGCCTCGCAGATCCGTCACTCTGCGCATTCAGCCGGGGGGCGGCAAGAAGAAAGAGGAGTGTAAAGATTTCAAAGGTTTTCATCTGAATAATCTATCAGTTTCAACCTCTACAAACAAGGAAGATCCTTTCGGTAACATCGAAAGAAGTCGTATTATTTGTGGTCATGGTCCAACTTGTCACCCGAAATAGCTTTCGACGAAAATGTTAACCAGCGCAATCTCAATGTATTAACCCGAGGCTCTTAAATGACTTCACGCAAACTTCCAGGGCTCCCACTCTGCATCCTTGTGCTGACATTTATGGCCCTTCACGGTTCTGCCCAACAGCAGTTCCCTCCACTCTCTCCCGAAGATCTCCTGAAGACCAGAAGAGTCTCCGCGGTGTCGGTGAGCCCTTCTGGAGCTCAAAAGAATCACGTGCCTTCGTTACAGGGAAAGTTCGGGTCGGCTCCACCCTCTCGTCTCCGGATGGGAGCATGATCGAATTCCTGCTGAAACGCGGAGAAAAGACTCAAGTCTGGACGATCCCGGCATCAGGGGGAGAAGCAAGACAACTCACGAACTCAGACGAACCCGTACTTTCATTCCGATGGCCCAGACGGCAGGCACATTGGGTACGTGGCCCAGCAGCCAAAATCCAAGCGTGAAAAGGTATTAGAAGGTAGGGGCTATCGCCTTGTATTCTATGAAGAAAACCTCAAAGACCGGAACCTTTATCTGGCTGATATCACGACGGATTCGTGCCCGACCCCAATGCAACTGGCCCACGGTCTTTCAGTCTTGTCGTTCGAGTTCTCCCCGGATGGCCATTCGATCGCTCTGGCAGCATCCGATCAACCATTGGTCGATCAAAGCTATTTGGACCTCAGCGACCGGTACGGGTTGGAGCTGCCGTGACGACTAGCAGTGTTCTTGGAATGTTTGCACGAGATGCTCCGCAATCTGGAAGGCGTCTTTGCTTTCGATTTGATAGCGCGGGATAAAATGGACGAGTTTACCGTCTTTCCAGAGGGCTATCGAAGGAGACGAGGGAGGCAGTGAGCCGATATGCTCGCGCACCCGCGCGGTGGCTTCCAGATCGGCGCCCGCAAAGACTGTAGTCAGGTGGTCAGGTCGAACAGGTGAGTCTTTCAGGGCAATGCCGATCGCGGGGCGTGCCTTGCCGGCCGCACAACCACAGACAGAGTTGACAACCAGAAGCGTTGTCCCCTTCTGCTCTTTGATCGACTTGTCAACTGATTCAACGGTCCGCAGTTCTTCAAAACCCAGCCGGGTGAGTTCATCCCGGAATGGTTGTATCATAACCGGATCATACCGCATAGCATCCTCTCCATGAAAAAACAAACGATTCCTTCATTTACAACCCCGGAACCTTTGGAGAGGTTCCGCCCGGGCTGCCCTATCTTCCCTGTTTTCCTGCGCCGGTCTTTTTCTTCTTTCCTACAGATTTCTTGGCGCGTGTCGCTGCCTTGACATTACGTTCCACCACTCTCTTCTTCGCTTTAGCTTTGGCTTTGGCTTTGACTTTCACTTTGGCTTTGGCTTTCACTTTGGCTTCGGCATGCGCCTTCTTTCCGGTCTTGGCCTTTCTACTTCCGGTCTTCGCCATCCTTGTAGTACGCTTCGTTGCAGCGCGAGGTACGCCCTTCCACGCCGGTGCTGCACCGCTTTGCGACGCAATGAGGTTCAAAGCGCTTCCCGCCTTGAACCAGCCAATCTGGTTCTCATTGAATGTGTGGTTCAACAAAAGTCTTTCCTTGGAACCATCCGCATGGTTGAGCAACAGAGTAAGCGGAACGCCAGGAGCAAATGATTCCAGCCCGAGAATTGACACGCCGTCGTCTTCGCGGACTTTGTCGTAGTCAGCAGGGTTATTGAACGTCAGGGGTAACATCCCCTGCTTCTTGAGGTTTGTTTCATGGATGCGCGCAAAACTCTTCACGATGATGGCCCGTCCGCCCAACCACCGCGGCTCCATGGCGGCATGTTCGCGACTTGAGCCCTCCCCATAGTTCTCGTCGCCCACCGCCACCCATCCCAGTCCCCTCGATTTGTACGATCGGGCTATCGCAGCATACGACTCCTGTGCGCCCGACAGAAGGTTCTTGCCTGCTCCGACTGCACCGCCGAACGCATTCACCGCTCCGATAAACATGTTGTTGGAGATGTTGTCAAGGTGTCCCCGGTACTTGAGCCACTTTCCCGCCGGCGAAATGTGATCTGTCGTACATTTCCCCTTTGCTTTGAGGAGGATGGGGATATCGATGATATCCTTTCCCTCCCATGCAGGGAACGGCTGCAACACCTGGAGCCGTTCACTTGCAGGATCAATACTCACTCGTATCTTCCCGCCCGCGGCTGCAGGAGCGACATAGCCCTGCGTTCCTTTCGCGAACCCGCGTCGGGGCAATTCATCCCCCGATGGAGGATCGAGTTTCACGGCCTCACCGCGATCGTTGGTCAGAGCGTCAGTGCGCGGATCGAATGTCAGTCGTCCGGCAAGGGCGAGAGCGGTGACAATCTCCGGGCTCGCGACAAACGCATGGGTATCGGGATTTGCATCGTTCCGTCCGGCGAAATTCCGGTTGAACGAAGTGATAATGGAGTTCTTGTCCCCCTTCTGCACATCGTGGCGTTTCCACTGACCGATACACGGTCCGCACGCGTTTGCAAGCACGACGCCGCCGATATCGGTCAGCGCTTTCAGCTGCCCATCGCGCTCGATAGTTGCGCGCACCTGTTCGGAGCCCGGAGTGATCGTGAACGCACTGCGCGATCGCAAACCGAGCTTGAGTGCCTGCCTGGCGATGCTTGCCGAGCGCTCAATGTCTTCGTAGCTCGAATTGGTACAGCTGCCTATGAGCGCGACACGCAGCTCCTCCGGATAGTGATTCTCACGCACGGCACGGCCGAATTCCGAGAGTTTCCACGCGCGGTCGGGAGAGAAGGGTCCGTTGACCATCGGTTCGAGTTCACTCAGGTCGATCTCGATGACCTGATCATAATACTTCGACGGATCGGAGAGTACTTCAGGATCGACGCGAAGGGATTCCGCAATGCCATCGGCCAGATGGGCCACCGTTTGCCGTCCGGTCACGCGGAGATACTCTGCCATCCGTACATCATAGGGGAAGACCGACGTCGTTGCACCGATCTCCGCACCCATGTTGCAGATCGTGCCTTTCCCGGTCGCAGAAATTGAACCCGTCCCTTCGCCGAAATACTCCACGATGGCGCCCGTGCCGCCTTTCACCGTGAGAATACCGGCCAGCTTCAGAATGACATCCTTGGCGCTCGACCAACCGTCGAGGGCCCCGGTCAAATGCACGCCGATGACCCGGGGGAACTTCAATTCCCACGCCATGCCCGCCATAACGTCTACTGCATCGGCACCGCCGACGCCGATCGCAATCATCCCGAGCCCCCCTGCATTGGGCGTGTGCGAGTCGGTGCCGATCATCATACCGCCGGGGAATGCGTAGTTTTCAAGCACAACCTGATGAATGATGCCGGACCCCGGCTTCCAGAACCCGATGCCATGACGCGACGAAACAGCGGCGAGAAAATCGTAGACTTCCTTGTTGTCGACGAAGGCCTGCTGGAGATCTTTCACCGCCCCCACCTGGGCCTGAATAAGATGATCGCAATGGACCGTTGAGGGCACGGCAACGCGTGGAATGCCCGCCGACATGAACTGGAGCAATGCCATCTGTGCCGTGGCATCCTGCATCGCGACGCGATCGGGAGCAAACTCCGCATAGGTTCCGCCCCGTTGGTTGGCGGTCTTGGGCGCCCGCCAGGAATGCGCATAGAGAATCTTCTCTGTCAGGGTGAGAGGACGGCCGACGATACGGCGGGCAACCTTCACCCGTCCCGGAGTACGGGCGTATACTCGTTCGATGAGATCCAGATCGAACNNCGATTGTGGGTGGATGCTTGCGATGTCGCCTAATATACGTACACTAACAGCACGTTGCAAGAGTACGAATTGCAATAAACCTCAAATTTTGCTACAATTTTAGGACATGGAGGATTTGCCGCGTGTCCACGCAGCCACTCGAAATTGAGCAACAACAGGAGGAGGTGGAGACACACGAACCGGCAAAGGTGATCCTGTTTAACGACGAAGTGCATACCTTCGAAGAAGTCATCACCCAGATCATCAAAGCGATTCGTTGTGCCCGCGAAAAGGCGGAAGCCCTCACGTGGGAAGTACATCACACCGGCCGGACCATTGTCTATGCCGGCGAAATGCTCCGGTGTGTTGAAGTGAGCGGGGTCCTCGAAGAAATTCAACTCATGACGCAAATTGAGGTGTGATGAAAGCTGACGAGATTCGACAGGGATTTTTCGATTTTTTTGTACGGCATGGACATCGCATCGTTCAGAGCTCTCCGGTTATCCCCCACGGTGACCCCACCCTTCTGTTTACCAACGCCGGAATGAACCANNGGCAACTGGTCCTTCGGTGACTACTACAAAACTGAGGCCATCGGGTGGGCCTGGGAACTTCTGACCGGAGTGTGGGGACTCGAGAAGAAACGATTGTACGCCACGGTCTACGAAACCGACACTGAAGCCGCCGACCTCTGGCGT
>PMMO01000059.1 GCA_003162215.1 Ignavibacteriota bacterium | reverse complement strand
CAGGAGATCGTTGGTGTGAGTCAGAAAGTGACGGACATGGTGACGCAGATAGCGGCGGCGAGCGAGCAGCAGTCGAGTGCAAGCGAACAGATCTCGAAGAACGTGGAGGGGATCTCGAAAGTGACGGGCGAAACTGCCCAGGGCACACTACAAATCGCGCGGGCCGCGGAAGATCTCAACCGCCTCACGGAAAAGCTGCAAGAGCTCGTTTCACGATTCACACTCAGTAGCGCATCCAGCCAGGCTGGTGCGGAGAAGGTACGCGACGGCGGCTGGTCCGGTGTGGCGGTCAAGGCGAATGGATCGTTGACCGGCCAATGAAGCACGGGCAGAATCCTGCCCGGTACATGGTCCGCATGAGACAATGAACACTGCAATGGACAGCGAGGAAGTCAGACAATGGCAGAAGCAGTAAATGAAAAGCAGGCGGCGGGCGAAGAGCTGTTGCAGCTCGTAAGCTTCAATATCGGAGACGAGGAGTTCGGCGTGGATATCCTGCACGTACAGGAGATCAACCGGATGCTGGAAGTGACGCGCGTCCCGAATGCCCCGGCGTACGTTGACGGCGTTATCAATCTGCGCGGAAGGGTTATTCCGATTATTGATCTCCGGCGGAGGTTCGGGATGGAGCGGAAAGAGCACGATAAGAACACGCGTATCGTGGTGGTGGAGTTGAGCGGGAGAGTATTGGGATTTGTGGTGGATGCGGTACGGGAGGTGTTGCGCATCCCGCGGAGCGTGACAGAACCGCCGCCTCACCTGGTCGGTGTGGGGCGGGGAGAATACATCAAGGCGGTGGGGAAGCTGGATGACCGGCTTCTCATTTTGCTTGATCTCGAAAAAGTGCTGGGTGCGGGTAACTAATGCGGGTGAGTGGACGCTGCAGTTCCAGTTCTTCCGCAACTGCAACCGAAATATAAGAAAATACGAGAGCATTTCCTCAAAATTGCTGTCCTTTTGAACGAAAGAGCAAGATGTAGGATTACAGTCATCTGGCCATAGGTAGCCACCAACTCAACGCTCATCCCTTCCAAGCGATCCTGTTGATTCTGAGGCATCAGCCGCGACTACGTATTCCGTTGATTTTCAAGGTTTTTTCGGAAGCGCCAGCACTGATTCCTTGGCATGGCATTAGAGATGAGTTCATTTGCCGGGAAAGGTATACTTACTCCGATCCGAAGGCAAAATCAATCAAATGGTATTGCGGACCGTATGCCGAGTGCGAAGATCTTGATTGTGGAGGATGAGCGCGTTGTCGCCGCAGATCTCCAGGGTCGCCTGGAGGGGATAGGATATCATGTCCTGGATGTGATCTCGTCAGGTGCCGAAGCGATAGAGTACGCGGTTGCGAACCGTCCGGATCTGGTTCTTATGGATATTACGCTCCGCGGAGGCGTGGATGGGATTGCTGCTGTAGAGGAGATGCGTCGACGAATTGACGTAACGGTAATCTATCTCACAGCCCACTCTGATGAAGCAACGCTCCAGCGCGCGAAGATCACGGATCCATTCGGGTACGTGCTCAAGCCATTTCATGAACGCGAGCTTCTCAAGACCATCGAGATGGCGCTCTCCAAGAGCACAGCAGACAAGCGGCTTCGTGAGCATCAGCACTGGCTATCCACGACTCTTCAGACGATCAATGATGCAGTCATCACAACGGACACAGAGGGGCGGATACGCCTCTTCAATCCTGTTGCGGAACGAGTGACAGGTTGGACTTCAGAGGAAGCAGAGGGCCTGGGAATAGACGAAGTATGCATCTTTGTCAAAGATGAACCACGGCAGTCTTCCATTACGCCCGGTGATTCGGTGATCATGTTGAGCCGGGGAGGCACACGGACGCACATGCGGCGGATCGTGACACCCATACGGGATGCACGTGGTGCGACGGTCGGCATAGTGCATGCGTTCCGCGACAGGAGTGACCGGGAACAAGTTCTTTCTGTTTTTGACAGCATCACCGAGGCCATTTACGTCAGCGATCCGGCATCCTATGATCTGCTCTATGTAAATGCACATTTGCAGAACACCCTTGGAGGATCGCTGGTCGGCGACAAGTGTTACCACGCTCTCTATGGGCTTGATGCACCCTGCCAGTCTTGTACCAACAGTCTGATCTCCCGGCTCAAGGGTCAGCCGTATCGTTGGGAGTTTCATAATCCGCGTCTGCATCGTGACTATCTTGTCACAGACAAGATCATTCCATGGTCGGATGGAAGGGATGTACGTTTTGAACTGGCGCTGGATATCACAGAGCACAAACATGCCGGTCGCATTCAGTCGACGGTCAACCGGATTGCCACGCTCACGCAAGAATCCAGGAGTCTGGAAGACATTTTCCGGGCCGTTCACGGTATCATCGCGGAGTTAATGCCGGCGGAAAACTTCTACATTGCCTTGTATGATGAAGTGCAGGATCTCCTTCATTTCCCGTACTTCGTGGACACCGTTGACGAAGCTGTTCCGGAAATGAACCCCGGACGTGGGCTTACGGCGTACGTCTTGCGTACGGGGAAGTCCTTACTGGCGACTCCCGCGGTGTTCGCCGAATTGGTCGCCAGCGGCGAGGTTGAGTCGGTTGGTGCGCCGTCGGTGGACTGGCTTGGCGTGCCGTTGATCGCGGAAGGAAAGACTTTTGGTGTTGCGGTCGTGCAGAGCTACGATGAGCGGATTCGCTTCTCGCGACATGAGATGCAGCTTCTTGAGGCGGTGGCTCCACAGATTGCCCTCAGCATCAACAAGAAGAGGGCCGAGGAGGAGATGCAGGCGTTGAACAGGCGTTTGCGCACGGTGGTCGAGACTGTTGCGGACGGCATCACCTTGAGTGATGTCAACGGCAAATTCCTGATTTTCAATTCGCACATGCAGGAAATCACCGGCTACACCATCGACGATGCGAACGCTTCCCCCGATTTCAATGCACTGCTCTATCCAGATCCCACGGCCTACCGTGAAGCCATCGAGAATCTGAATGGCAGCCTCGTGGCCGGGTTTTCGCGCGATGGAGAGACCCGCGTCGTTGCCAAGAATGGCACTGTGAAGACGCTCCTCATGTCGACGACGGTGTTGCCGTTCGCCACGGGCAACCTGTTCCTAAGTGCCTATCGGGATATTTCATACCGAAAGAAAGTCGAAGAGGCGCTGAAAGAACAATCCGCCTTTCAGCAGCTCATGATTGACGCCATCCCCGTTCCTATGTATTTCAAAGATGCAACGGGGTACTACCTTGGATGTAACAAGGCGTTCGAGATCTTTGCCGGCACGGCAAAAGAGACATTGATCGGTTACACTACGGCCAGCCCGGGTTATTCGGACAACGCGTCGCGTGTGCTCGACCTGGAACAGGCCGTGCTGCGTGACGAACGCACATCCATGCGGGAAATCGAGATTCGCGATGCCGAAGGTCAGACGCGCATTGTGCAATTTCATGTGGCGCCATTCTCCCGGTCGGGTCAAAAGGTCGGCGGGGTCGTGGCAGCACTGCTCGATATCACCGAGATAAAGGCAACGGAAGAAAAACTCCGCAAGGTTTCGCGGGCGGTTGAACAAAGCCCGGCCTCCATCGTCGTAACGGATCTTGAAGGCAGCATTGAATACGTCAATCCAAAATTTGAAGAGGTAAGCGGGTATTCAGCCGCAGAAGCGATTGGCCGTAACCCGCGGATCCTGAAGTCCGGTCATACACCGCGCGATGTTTACCGGCGCATGTGGCAAACGCTGTCGCAGGGGAAGGAATGGCGGGGCGAATTCTCCAATCGCCGCAAGGACGGAGCGGTCTTCTGGGAGTACGCATCGATCTCTCCGATAAGAAATGCAGAAGGAAAAACCACCCACTATGTGGCGGTCAAAGAAGATATTACCGAGCGGAAGAAGATCGAGCAGGAGTTGATCCGCCTCGCGCACGTGACGCATTCCATTCGCGAATTTGTATTGATCACGGATACACGCGGGAGAATAAGCTACGCCAACCGTGCCGTGACAGACCGCTTTGGCTACACACTGAACGAACTCATCGGCAAGCAGGTCGCGATTCTGCTGTCGCCGGGGATATCGTCCGACATGGTCCGCGGTGCAATGCGGGGCACAATGCAGGGTGGATGGAGCGGAGACCTTGTGGGGCTGTCAAAGACGGGCGAAGAGTTCTGGATGTCTCTCACCACATCCGTGCTTTCCCATGAGAACCGGTTTCTCGGGGTCGTGATAGTATCCCGTGACATTACGGATCGAAAACGTGCGGAAGAGCAGCTGCGCAAGTCTGAAACGCAGTTCCGGCTTCTCTGGGAGAAGTCGCGTGACGGAATGCGTCTCTCCGACGCGGAGGGCCGCATCCTGATGGTGAACAACGGGTTCTGCGAACTGGTGAACCTCTCACGGGCAGAACTTGAAGGCAACACGATCGCAGTGGTCTATAAGAACGCCCTGCAGAGCCATGAGCTGAAGAACTATAAGGACCGTTTTGCTGATCGAGGCGTTGCCGCGTACGTCGAAAAAGAAGACCTTCTGTGGAACGATCGTGCTGTGTGGTTTGCCGTTTCAAACGCCTTCATTGAGGGCGGGGGACAGCCGCCGATTCTTCTGAGCATCTTCCGCGATATCACCGAGCGGAAGGTGGCGGAAGGCCAGCTTGCACGTCATGCGTCGGATCTCTTCATCGCAAAATCGAAGGCTGAAGAGCAGGCACGCATGCTGGAGATCCAGGCGGTCGAACTGCGTCAGGCGAAAGAAGAAGCATTGCAGGCCTCGCAGTTCAAGTCGGAATTCGTCGCGAATATGAGCCACGAAATCCGTACGCCCATGAATGGAGTCATCGGCATGACAGGCATGCTGTTCGACACACCACTCACGGCCGAGCAGAGGGAGTATGCGGATATCATCCGTACCTCCGGGGACGCCCTGCTTTCGATCATCAATGACATCCTCGACTTCTCGAAAATTGAAGCCGGGAAGATGTCACTGGAGTGCATTGACTTCGATCTCCGGACCACAGTGGAAGAAGCGGTGGATCTCCTTGCTCCGAAGGCGCACGAAAAGAGTCTCGATCTCTCCTGTGTTGTCTATGATGATGTCCCGGGGGCGCTGAACGGTGACCCTGGCCGGCTGCGCCAGATTCTTGTGAACCTTGTCAGCAACGCCGTCAAATTCACAGAGAAGGGGGAAGTATCGGTCCGCGTAACGCTTCAGGAAGACCTCGTCGACAGCGTTCGGCTACGGTTTGAAGTGGCCGACACCGGCATCGGCATCTCCGCTGATGCGCGAGGACGGTTGTTCCAGGCATTCTCTCAGGCCGATGGATCGACCACGCGAAAATATGGAGGGACGGGACTCGGACTGAGGATTTCCAAGCAACTGGTGGAACTTATGAGGGGCAGCATCGACGTGCGGAGTGAACCGTGCACCGGCAGTACGTTCTGGTTCACAGCGCGCCTTGCACGGCAGGTCCTGGCAACAGAACCGGGGCATCATGAGTTGAATACGGGTGGCAACGGAAAGCAACCCGGTCCGCAGGAAACAACGCTGCAGTCACATTCGCCGAACGTCGCGGTGGCGGTTCGTGCGCTGAGGGTTCTGGTGGCAGAAGACAACATGGCGAACCAGAAGGTCGCCCTCAAGATGCTCACAAAGCTTGGATGCCGGGCCGACGTCGTGGCAAACGGCCAGGAAGCCGTGGACGCGCTTCGGACCGTTCCCTATGACCTGGTATTCATGGACTGCAATATGCCCGATGTCGATGGTTTCACGGCCACAGAAATGATTCGCAAGATGGAGGCCAACGACAAACATACGGTCGTGATCGCGATGACTGCAAATGCGCTTAAAGGGGATCGCGACAGATGCCTCGCCGCGGGCATGGACGACTATGTGTCCAAGCCCGTAAGCCAGAAAGCACTCGAAGATATCGTCAACGAATGGAGGGAGAAAACAATGCAAGAATCCTCAGCAGGTATCGCGGCTACAGAAAGGCACCGAGATGTGGAAGAACCGGCAATTGACCGGGCGCGTCTGGACGAACTCGCGGAGCTCGGCGATGAGGAAGACCCGGAATGGATCATGTCCATTCTTCAGAAGTTTGAAGAGGATACTGCTTCCAGGGTTGTGAAGCTGGTTGTCGCCGCAGAGAC
>PMMO01000094.1 GCA_003162215.1 Ignavibacteriota bacterium | reverse complement strand
ATGCCCTCATAGCCATCGATCACACCGATGACCTTCGCGTTGAAGTGCCGCATGGCAGGCTTCGCAATGCTACGGATAACCGCATTGAGCCCGGGGCAGTCGCCTCCTCCTGTAAGTATTCCTATCCTATCCAATTTCATGGTTGTGTGCCTTCCCGTCAGGTAGTATGCAAATACAGACAAGAATATACGTTACGGAAGGGACAATGACAACAGTTCGGCGGCACTACGAAGGGAATATAAAGGGGGGAACGCCGAATACCGGGCTGCATCAAGATGTACGGCGTCGGAGAGATTCCATGACCGCCTCGTGGGCCTGTGCATCCACACCGTACTTGCTCCGGATGCCATCGATTGCATCCACATCATCTATCTCTATGAGCGAAGCATCCAGAGCCATCTCGAGGGCATCCCGGTACGTTTCCAGCTGCACCTGGCTTTGCAGGATCGTGTGTTCATTCTCATTGATTCCGAGTGACGCCCGTGCCACATCGAGCATGGCTCGTGTATCGCGACCTGGCTCGCCTTGCATCCATGCTCGTTTCAGCATGCTGCGATAGACCTGGGCCGATTCTTCGCGGAGATGGTCCCGGTGCACGTCTTCTTCATCTTCGCGTTGAGCTTCTTCGCTGTGCCACGACTCTCCCTGTTCGGTCCGTCGGGCAACGGCAGCGCGGACTTCCTTGTGACCTTTCAGCTGCGTGAGAATGGAGATCTCCATATCCTGCGCCTCACCGTTGCCGGGATCCATCGTGAGCACCGCCTGTACCTCGGTGAGCGCTCTGTCGAGTGCCCCCAACCGCCGGTAGTCGGCGGCCCGCGCAATGCGCTGGGCGACAGTTTCTTCCATGGCAGCGCGCTCTTTCTGCAACGCCCGGTCCTTTTGTTCCTGCTCCTTCAGGCGTGACTGCACTTCTTCGAGCCTGCGCTTTTGCTCCTCTTGAAGACGGTGCACTTCTTCCTGACGGCGGTCATGTTCAGCTTGAGCGGCCCGGATAGCATGTTGCAGTGCCAGCGCCTCCTCATGAGACGGATCAAGCGCGAATATGCGCGACACCTCATCCAGCGCCTGCGCAAACTTCGTTTTCTTGAGCAGGACATTGGCCTGTTCCATGTGCGAGGCAATTTTCTTCACATGGGCTTTGTGTCTGCCCTCTTCGATTGCCTGCCGCACGGCGTCTTCATATTTGCGCGCCTCTTCCTCTTTCCGTCGTTCCCGTTCCTTCGCTTCACGTGCCTTGCGATCCTCACGGGTGATCCGATCTTCTTCATCACTCCGCCTCTGTGCTTCGGCGTCGAATGCGGAGCGCAGCTCCAATTCAAGGCGTGCCCGCTCTCCCTCCATCCGGTCCTCGTATTCGCTCTGGAATCGCTCCCGTTCCTCCTTCAGGCGGTTCATCAGCGCTGCTTCAAACTCCTTCCGGAGTTGCTCTTCTGTATCGCGCCGTGTTTCGAGAGCCTCAGAGTGGTCACGGTTGCGCAGTTCCAGGGCGATCTGGCGTTCCTCTTCGAGTTTCCCCTCGTACTCGGCAGTCAGCTTGGCCCGGACTTCTTCTACCTGGCGCTCCTGGTCCGTTTTCCATCGTTGTTGGGCAGCGTCGAGTGTTTCCTGGCTGCGCTTCTCGTGCACACGTTGCTCCTCCACCAGGCGTGTCTGGAATTCCTCAACTTGGGAGCGCGCCGCTTCACCCTCCTGCGCCTCAACTTGCCGCTTGTCGTTCAGGTGACGCAGTTCGTCTTCGAAGCGTTGTTGTTCCCGCACCAGCGCCGCCCGTTCCTCACCAAATCGTTCCTCCATCTCCGCTTCCACGGCGGCCCGGGCGGAACGCTGAAGGGCGTCCCGTTCCTGCTTGAATCGTGCTTCGAGCCGCTCATGCATTTCCTCCGCGGCATTCTTCCGCTCAGTGAGAATCCGGTTCTGTAACTCCTCCTCCAGGCGCCGCCGTTCAGTCTCCAAAGTGGCGCGATGGCTGTCGAACTGCGTGAGCAGTTCATCCCGTTCCCGGCGCAGGTCCTCCTGCCTGTGCGATTCGGCTGCGAGCCGGGTCTGCATCTCCAACTCCATGCGTTGACGCTCTTCCTGAAACTTCTTGTTGGCAGTGTCGAATTGCTGAGCAGACTCCTGCTCCAATGTACGTCGAAGGTCCTGAAGTGCTTGGGATTCTTCCTGCTCATGTTGTTGTTGCAGATTCTGTAACTGTTCTGCCAGGGTGTCATGCGTCTCCATCAACGCGGCAAACTGTTTCTGCAACTCGGTTTCCTTCGTCTCCCTGAGCGTCTGCTCTCCAGCAAAGCGGCCTTGTGCCTCCGCTAACGTTGCTTCGAGCTCCTGTACCCGATCCTGTGCAGTGTCGCGTTGGAGCGTGGCCTCTTCGAGCTGACGGCGGAGAGCGGAGGTCATTGATTCCATACGCTGTTCCCAATCGGTGCGGGCGCCTTCACTTTCCTTGAGGCTCTCGGCTTCCCATTGCTGTCGTTCCTGAAGCGCCACCTCCTGTGCCAACTCCAACTGGCGACGCAGATCACGAATCTGATCTTGCAGGGAATTCCGGGCCGTCTCAAGTTCCTGCATCTGCGCACGCAACTCATTTTCGCTTGTTTCCAAACGGCGACGTTCTTCGTCAAGACGTTGTTCCCACTCGGCCCGCGTCGCGTCGAGAACACTGGCATGCTCGGCACCCCATTTTTCACGCTCCTCCTCGGAGGCGGAGTGGATCCGATCAAGCTGTTCCTGGAGATCCTGTATCTGCTTCTGCAGTACGGCGCGCGCATGCACTCCTTCTTCGAGTTGCGCGCGACTCCCGTCCCGTTCAGTGCTCCATTGCTCGCGCTCAACCGCGATGGCGTTCTGTGACTGCGCCACCTGCGTCTGGAGCTTTTGCAGATCGCCGTGCTGGTTCTCGATCTCTGCCTGCAGCTTCCGATTCGTTGCTTGAAGAGTGTCGATCTGTGTTTGCAGGGTACCACGTTCGCGGACAACCTCGTCGAGCTCTTTCTGAAGTTGTTGCGTACCCGGTCCCGGTGGCACAGCGACCTCCGGTGCCGGGGCCCCCGCTTCGGCACGGACGCGCTCCTCAGCAATGTTCCGCTGCGCCTGCGCGACCTTCTTTTTGATCTCTTCGGGCGACGGGCCGTCAGGGGCTCCGTGCTTCGCCGGTCTGGAAGCGTTAAGTCGCTGACCGTCACGCTGGGCGATGGCATATTTCACCCGCTCCTGGTATGCAAGGGCATACGCGTTCTGCGGATCCGTCTCCATCGCCACGTCGACCAATCGCGCCGCGCCCTCAAAGTCGCTCCCCTTGAAGAGCTTATCTGCCATCTTCAAGAGATCGCCGGCTTTCTTACGTCGCTCTTGTCGTTGTGCGTCGTCGACTTCTGTCAAGTCTACTGTCCTATGAAGTCCGAAGTTCTAGCGCCTATCCAACGAACATTTGCTAGCGCGTAACTGCGCGCAGGAAATCCTCATCTGCTCTTACGTTAAAAAAGTCCATGTCTACAACACGGGCAAGATCGTACCGCCGGTCTACGGCTTGTCCGAGAAAAGCAGCGGCTTGCTTCTGATCGCGGTGCAGTGCATACATCTGTGCGGTACCGTACAAGACATCGAGATTCTGGGGGGCGGCACGCAACGCCCGTCCGTCGGCTTCAAGAGCATCTTTGAACTGCCCGAGTCGCGTGTAGGTCAGCGCCTGCAATACCAACATCTCCGGATCATCGGGCGATGTTCGAAGTCGCTGAGTGATCAGCTTAAGAGTCTGCTTCAACACATTCTGCCATTCCTGGATTGGCTGACCGGCAATCTGCGACACACGTCCGAGGCGGTAGTGGCTGCGAGGGTCCTCCCTGCGTCTGGCCGCCATGTCAGTCGCCGCATGGAGCGCATCATTTGCGCGCTGCAGGTAGACGAGAACGTCGATGTAAAGGTCGGCGGCCCGCTCCGCACCTTCGCCTGCAACTTGCTTGGCACGCATATAGCTTTGCTCCGCCCCCGGGAAATCACCCTGGAATTGTTGCACGAGTCCGCGTATCGTGATCGCGTCGGGATTGAGCGGATCCCATTGTACCGCTGCGGAGGCGGCACGCAGCGCCTCTTCCTTTTCCCCGCGCAGCGTCAACACCAGCGCCAGGCGTTGTTGGGCCTCGGCATCTCCCGGACACAGGTTGACGGCATTCTCGTACCGTTCAATAGCCTTGGGATAGTCGGCATTGAAGGTCTCAATCATTCCCCATACACGGAATGTCTCCGCAAAGCGGGCTCCTCGGGCAATTGCCCGCTGAATGAAGGCCAACGCGCTTACCGCTTCAGCACGTGGAGCATCAGGATTCTGCTCCATCGCAAGCATCGCAACCCACCCGAGAGCGGCCCAACCCTCCCCCCAACTTGAATCGGTTTGCACGACCTGCTGTAAAAGCTCCTTCGCTCTCGGAAGGGCATTGGGAAGTGAAGAGCGGGCCAATCCACGCGCCTGGAGGTACAGACCATAACTCTGTATCGCGGCGGGTTGCGTTCCTGCCGCAAGTGGATTGTCGACTGATGGCAAGCGGACGCGCATCGCCTCAACAACCTGCCGGACGAGTTCAAGCCGGCGGGAGGAAAGGTCGGTCGGAGAGCTTTCGAAAGAGGCCTTCCATAGTGGTGCATCTTCCAGAGTGTCCAGTAGCGCTGCACTGCACGTCAATCTCTCACCAACAGTCTGAATATCCCATGTGAGCACAAATCCCGCCTTGAGGCCGCGGGCAAGCTGTTGAGGCCGCATGGACAGTGTCTGGCTGTTGAATGCGGACATGGGCGCGATCACACGGAGATCCGGCGCACGGCCAATCGTCTGGATGAAATCTTCAGTCAATCCATCGGCAAGAAGCCGCTCCGTCTCATCAGCACTTGCCGGGGACGCTGGAAGCAACAGGAGCACGTGTTGCGGTGGAACAACGGCATTGATGAGGTTGTCAACGACGATATACGTCACCACAGCTGCGACCAACACGGCACTCGCGATCAGAATGGGTTTGATCGGGATCCGCACGCGCGACAAACGGGCAACTATGCGGTCAAGCAAGGGGGGTGGTTTCGCGGGCCCGGCTTCCTGGACACCGGGGACCATGGTGTCTGTGCCTGACGGAACACGCGTTGGCCCCCAGAAATCGCTCTCCGAAAGTTCGGGAGAAGAGACCGGTTGTGCCGGCGGGGGCGGGAGGGGTTCAAGTTGCGTCGCCTGGTGCCGGGCTTCCTCCTTGCGGACGGCATCCGCAAGTCGACTCGCCCGCAGAATATCTTCGTGCAGCTTTGATGCTTGACCCAAACCCGGATAGATCTCCAACACCTTCTCGACAAGCTCAAGCGCTTTGTCGTACCGTTCGTGTTGATAGAACTGCTGCGCCTCCTGCAACAACTCATGGGGCTGGATGTCCACCTCTTCCGGTTGCGTAAACACCGGAGGAGAGGAGCGAGGAGGTGGCGGAGGAGAAACTTCGGGAGGAGTGAGGGGCTCTTCGATCGATGGGGGGGGCTCTGCGTTCTTTCGCTGGACCCTTTCCTCTTCGTCAAGACGCTTCAGTTCAGCTTCTTCCGCACGACGCCGGATCTCCTCCAGCTGTCGCTCGCGGTCATCCTCATATTGCTTTTCGGATTCATTGGACACTATTGCGCTTCCGGCATAGACACTGGTTCTTTCCTTGACACATGCCCGGCACAACCTCAAAAATATATCCAAACAACTGAAGAATGTCAACCAAAGCTAACGTCTCATCGATTGCCGTTATTGAGACATCCCGGAAGCCAGAATGCTCAATATGTCCCCTTCAAGAGTTGTTTGCGGACTCTCAACAATCCGCCCGATTTCTTTCCCCTGCTTCAGGAAAACGAAGGTTGGCACGCGCTCAATATGATATGAAGCTTCAGTTCCCCCCGGGCTCTTCTTGTTCCTATCAACACCATAGAGCGACACGCGTTCCAACGACGGCCGGGCAAGATCAACCACTTTCAGAAACCGTGGCACATGGGTACGGCTATCCGAGCACCAGGTGCCAAGAAATACCAGGGTCTCCACACCTTCCCCCGCCTTCCGGATGAGGTCAATGAACTCTGTTTGCACATGCACAGTGTCATATTCCGCAACGAACGATGGAGGAAGTTGGCTGCGCAGAATCGGCCCGACCGAATCGACATTCCTGGCTGATTCCTTGCCCCCACCGCAACCCGCAAGAACTATGAGGACAACTGCCATGCCACGAATACGTAGTCTCATGTATTCCTCTGTTTGTACTTTTCCGTATGAAACCTGTATATTGAGCAATCTACGAGGGAATGCCACAAAAGACAAGGGAGACTATACGCATGACGCAACCATTGGATCGTCGGTACGATATCGCCTCCGAATCCTCAATAGACGTTTCCGCACTCGAAACCTTTCCCTACGAATACCCGGGAAGAGACATCGTTGTCACTATTGATACAGATGAGTTCACCGCGGTCTGCCCATTTTCCGGATTACCCGATTTCGCCACTATCCGGATCGACTACACCCCTGCAAAGGCGATCATTGAACTCCGCTCGCTCAAGTACTACCTGTTCAGTTACCGCAACGTCGGCATATACCAGGAGCACCTCGTCAACAGGATACTGGACGATCTCGTGAAGTGCGCCCATCCAAAACGGATGAAGGTAGTCGCCGATTATCGGATCAGAGGTGGAATCCATACTGTTGCGAGCAGGGAATTCCATCATACCAATCGCGGTGCAAAGTGAGACTATCCGGCCGTTCGTGAACTCCGTGCGGGAAACCGGATCTTCTTCAGCAGAACCGCATCCTGCAGATTCTTGTGGAGGGCATGTGCTTCCCGGATCAGGTCAAGGTCAAGCCGGACATCAAGCGAGACCGCTCCGGGATTCCTACGGGAACTCATGACGAGGCGCCCCAATGGGTCAAAGACATAGGAATACCCACCCTCTTTTCCCTGCGCGTTGCAGCCGACAGTAAAGATCTGATTCTCAATTGCACGGGCTTTGAGGAGTGTTTGCCAGGCATCATCCCTCATCACCGGCCATCGCGCCGGAACAAAGAGAACCTGCATCCCATCCTGCGCGAGCATGCGCGTCAGTTCAGGAAACCGCAAATCGTAGCAGATAATAACACCGGCACGGACACGCTTTCCCCCCAGAGACACCGTAAACACCTTGTTGCTGCTGCCCGCCCGGAAGTATCGAGTGTCTCCGCCCGGCCGGAACAGATGGATTTTGTCGTACCGGTGAATGCACGTACCATTGCGGAAGACAAGCGAAGAATTCGCAAGCGATCCGTGTTTGTCGCGGATCGCCAGCGAACCCGCAATGCAGGTGCAATGTGCCCGGCGGGAGATATCGCGGAACAGTCCCACATACTCATCGTCAGCCGAGTGAATTCCGTCCCCGTGCTTGAGAGCCGCATAGCCTCGGTCGAACAATTCAGGCAGCACAATGACGTGTGTCGATGGCATATCCTGCTGAAGAGACGCTGTTTCGTACGCCAAGAGCACATGAAGTCTCATTGATCCTCCTTCAACGCAAAAACCCCGGGGAGAGATGCTTCCGGGGCCCTGAAAACCGGTACACATGGTACAAAATACAGGTTTCGACAAATATGCGCAAGAAAAAAAAGGGAGCCCTCACTCCACCAAGTGAGAGCCCCCTTAACAGGCAGTCCAGCAGTGTCTACTGGACCGCGATAAATATCTCCTCGCGCATGAGTCGGCTGTAGGTGATCGCATACCAGAGCTGCACGTCAATCTCTTCATGGAGGATCATTTCAAGAGCTTCCCTTTGTCCACGTGTCATTCGCCCGAAGTAGCACCGGATTCCCATTGGTATTCCTCTTTCACCTATTTCCTTACATCATCTCTATTGCCAACGCGAAAGGTTACCAATAGTGTGCCATTTTCACCGGGGGCAAATCGGGCCAATTTTCGAGAATCAACTGGTCATTTTCCTAAACATGATGGAAAATACTTCAATGTGTCAGGTAATAAGTATCCTTTGCGCCTCCTTGGCGTTTTACATATATTGAGTGAGTGTCACAATCAACGCAAGGAGTGTGCTCGTATGACGTACAGTGAAATTCAGCAAATGCTAGGGGCTGATGCTGCTTCCCTGCTTGGCCACCAGTGCAAAGGAATCCCCAAGGAATCGCTTCATCTCCCCGGTCCCGATTTCATCGAACGCGTGTTTATCCCGACCGACCGGAAACCCGCAGTGTTGCGGAATCTACAACAGATGTTCAGTCACGGCAATCTAGCCAATACCGGCTATCTCTCCATTCTCCCGGTTGATCAAGGAATCGAACATTCCGCTGGTGCTTCTTTTGCACCCAACCCGATCTACTTTGATCCGGAAAACATCGTGAAACTCGCCATCGAAGGGGGCTGCAATGCGGTTGCCTCGACGTTTGGCGTGCTTGGATCTGTCGCGAGAAAATACGCCCATCGGATCCCGTTCATCGTGAAAGTGAACCATAACGAGTTTCTGTCGTATCCGAATTCATATGATCAGATCATGTTCGGCGACATAGACACTGCCTTCGAAATGGGTGCGGTTGCAGTGGGTGCAACCATCTACTTCGGCTCGGAGGAGTCCAAACGCCAGATTCAGGAAGTCAGCGAAGCGTTCACGTATGCCCATGAGCTTGGAATGGCAGCAATCTTGTGGTGCTACCTGCGCAATCCCGCCTTCAAGACGAAGGAAAAAGACTATCACGTGTCGGCAGACCTGACCGGTCAGGCGAACCATCTCGGCGTCACCATTCAGGCTGATATCATCAAGCAGAAGCTCCCCGAAAACAACGGTGGGTATACGGCGTTGAATTTCGGCAAGACGCACAAGAAGGTGTACACCGATCTGACGAGCGATAACCCCATCGATCTGACCCGCTACCAGGTTGCAAACTGCTACATGGGACGTGCGGGACTGATCAATTCTGGCGGTGCATCCGGTGCGAACGATCTCGCCGAAGCAGTAAAGACGGCCGTCATCAACAAACGTGCAGGTGGTATGGGCCTGATTACGGGGCGTAAGGCGTTCCAGAAACCCATGAAGGATGGGGTGGCACTGCTGAATGCCATTCAGGAGGTGTACAAGAACAACGAGGTTTCGGTCGCCTGAGAAGTCTGTCACATGACTGTCACATAACGTATGTCTGTCACATGACTGTCACATGACAGACATATGAGCGTTTTGCTCTAGCCGCGGACGGGCCTATTCCTCACCGCGTTCCTCGTGCAATTCATCTCGCACAAGCATCAATACTGCAGATTGGGGAACGATGAGATACTTTTCTTCTTCAAACTCGACTTCGACCCCTTGTTCCCGCAAGAAAATCGCGTAGTCTCCATCCTTCGCTTGCAGAGGGATGTAGCGCATCGGGTCTTTCGGTGTTGACCAGGGTTCATCTTCAGTATAATTCGGATTGGGGATCGGATATCCGGGACCGACCTTCACCACGCGGCCCATTGCTATCTTTTCTTTTTCCCGCACCGATGCGGGCAGATAGAGGCCCGATTTCGTTTTGTCTTGCCCTTCCTCGAGCTTCAGCAGCACCCTGTCACCGACAACGATCATCTCTTTCTTGATGCGAATCATAGGGCTCCTTGCACAGTGGATCACGCATGATAGCAAAACGGCGGGAAAACCTCAACTCTGTCACATGACAGACCAGCAA
>PMMO01000060.1 GCA_003162215.1 Ignavibacteriota bacterium | reverse complement strand
GGTGTGGATGAAAAGTCACAGATCGCCCAGGGGAACATGTACTCCATCAACCGCGGACTGCCCCACTCGATGAATGTGGCCATCATCGATACGTACATGGATCTGAGAAAACATCTCCCCCCCGGTTCCCCGGGGGAATGGTATGCCATCTTTCCGCCGTTCGAGAGGGGCTTCGGAATTCATGATGCAAAGTGGCAGTACATGAACGGCGGTGTGGCGGGGCACGCCCTCGGGGAGCTGGCACGAGGCGCGTATGAGAACGGTTTCGAAGGATACGGCTCCGATATCATGGAGCGGATGCTTGAACTGGGGAAAAAGTACGGGAACCGTCTCTGGTTCGCCTACACCGGGTCCATCCCTCCTCCTCCACCGGTTCCGGACTACAAATCCGTGGATATCTCGGCTCAGGCCAACATGGATATCCGGGACATCGGAGGTGCCACTGCGTTCACCTGGATGGATGCCGGACAATCGTCGGGGAACGACATGCGCGGACTCCCAACCGGGAGCCAGATTTTTCATGGCATAGAGTTCAACCTGATCAGCCCGGAGAAGAACCAACGCAGGGCCGTCGTCGCGGTGTCAACGAAGCCAGGTTTTCCCCGACAGGTGGAAGTGCCCGTGCACGACACCGCGTCTTGTGTGTATCTGCTCCACTCCTCCTCCGACAATATCCCCAGCCATGTCGCGGGCGCGATCACGTTTGTGTACAGCGATGGAACGGAGGCTTCACAGTACCTATTCAAAGGGGTTGAGGTGACCAACTGGTGGTTCCCGGCGCTGCGGAATGAGCGGGCCGGTGTAGCCTGGTGGGGGCCCAATCCCCGGAGCACCAAGGTGGGGGTCTGCTGGGCTGCAATAGACAATCCGAACCCCCGCAAGGAAATCGCGAAGTTGATTTTTCATGCTCCTCTGGAAGGGGGGATCTATGCGGTGATGGGTGTGACGCTGGCCGACCGCCCGCACTACGTTCCGCCAAAAGGGGAGTCCTTCGGCGGACCCGACAACTGGGCCGCCGCAACCGGGATGGCCGCGCTGGTAGAAGGACTTGCCGGAGTCAGGAATGAAGGACTGGCGTACAGCACTGTGGTTCTCTCCCCGCGGTGGACATCCGCGGCCACTGATTCTGTTATCGTCACCGTGACATTGCCGGCGTCGAATGGTTACGTTGCGTACCAGTACAGGCATCATGCCGAAAAAAGAGTGATAGACCTGATTCTCAGTGGAAGCGGGAATGAAGTCCACGGACATGTCCTGTTGCCTCAGGCTGCTTCGACTGCGGACCGTGTGACCGTGGACGGTGCGCCTATCCCGTTCCGAATCTTGAAGATCGAACGTTCGGTCTACGTCGATTTCACTCTGTCACTGCCGAACGTGCACGCGGTGAACATCTCGTACAAATGATTCAGAAGTCCGGAGGCCCGCCCGGATTCTTCCTGGCGAGCTCCGGACCGGGTGCTCAGAAGTGATGATCGTATCGGATTTCGGTGGCGGGGAGTACACAGTGCAAGGGTTGAATTTGGCTGAACGGACGTTTGCCTTGGTGCCACACACACTTCTCTCGGGCATCCCGCTGGCTCGTCCATGAAAACGCATATTGCCACAGAGTGCGATATCACGATTCACATTGGTCAGAGCGTACGCCTCACGCATACATGACAACCGGCCATCATGACAAAAAAAGAGAAACTCGGGAGATTATGTAACGGCGAGCAGACTGCGTTGTCAGTGGTATTCCAGCCCATCTTGATGCACTTCGCAGCCAGGTTTAGCAACAGGAGCTACGCGGAGTTTGCTTCAGACTACCGGGTGTTGGTCGAGAGCAATCTCAGGGCATTGGACTATTTCGACATGGACATGGTCGGTTTGATATCCGACCCTTATCGGGAGACTTCTGCCTTCGGCGCGGGAATCGAATATGTCGATGAAGGCGTTCCACGATGCCTCGACACCATTATCAGGACGTTGGATGACGTGAAAGCGCTCCAACGGCCGGATGTCTACAAAGCTCCGCGCACCCGTGACAGGATTCAAGGTGCGGCGTTGTACCAGGAGCGGCTGAAAGGCAGCGTCCCCGTCTATGGCTGGATCGAAGGTCCTCTGGCTGAGGCGTGCGATTTGGCTGGCATAAGCGATATGCTGGCCAATCTGATGAATGACCCGGATTTTTCCCGATCCCTTATGGACAAATGCGTGGTGACGGCGAAGGATTTCGCAAAAGCTCAGATTGAGACGGGCTGCGATATTATCGGGATAGGAGATGCCATTTGCTCACAAATCAGTCGTCGGACGTACGATGCATATGTCAAGGAGCGGCATCGGGAAATTATTGAATTCATCCATTCGCAAAGTACCCTGGTGAAAATGCATATCTGCGGTGATATCACACACCTGCTTCAATCACTCCGGGATCTCGACGTTGACATTCTGGACCTTGACTGGCAAGTTGACATGGAAGCCGCCCGCGGAGTTCTGGGTGAGAAGATCATTCTTAGCGGGAACATCAATCCTGTTGATATACAGTTCATGACAGAAAGCGAAATTCGCGCCCTCGCAAGGGACCTGGTGCAACGGGAGGAAGGGAGACGGTTTATCCTTTCGGGCGGATGCGAGATTACCGTTGACACACCCACGGGCAATCTGCGGGCTTTACGGGATGTTTCACAACAGACGCCCGAGGGGAACCGGGATACCAACTGACAACGGCAAGGCTGACGACTCCAATGAATAGTCTGGCAAGATCAACAGCACACAACCGTCTTCTTGTCGTCTTCATCGCGGCCATCGCCTCAACAGGAGGCTTATTATTCGGTTTCGACACCGGCGTGATTTCGGGTGCTATTCCCTACTTCCAGCAACGATTTCAACTCGGTAACGATTGGGTTGAATTGATCACTACGGCTGGCTTACTGGGGGCCGTGATTGGTGCTTTGTCTTGTGGCAGAATTGCCGATTTACTCGGACGGAAGAAAGTCATTCTTGCCGCCGCGCTCGTTTTTTCCATCGGCGCGATCTGGTCAGGCATGGCTCCAGACGCGCGGATGCTGATTGTGGCAAGATTCTTTCTGGGCACTGCGATAGGGGTTTCCTCCTTTGCTGTTCCTCTCTACATTTCAGAGATTTCTCCCGCTCGCTCACGGGGAACACTGGTATCGCTCTTTCAATTGCTCATTACCATCGGGATTATGGTCTCCTATTTCAGCGATTCTGCCTTTGCCCTTCCTGAAGGAGCTCCCGGGTACGTCGATTGCTGGCGGCCAATGTTTTATGTGGGTGTGATCCCCGCTCTGATCATGTTTATCGGAATGATTTTCCTCCCGGAAACTCCACGGTGGCTGATAAGCAAGGGGCGCGATGAGGAATGCCGTAATGTACTTATGAAGGTGGAAGACCCGGTATTGATCAGTGAAGTGATCGCCACGATGAAGGGAGAAATTGCATTGGACAAAGGCAACAGGGTGCGATGGAATGATATTCTTCAACCCTGGTTAAGAGCGCCATTGATCATTGCCGTCGGGATCATGTTTGTTCAACAATTCACCGGCATCAATACTATCATCTATTATAGCCCGAAGATTTTTCTTATGTCGGGTTTTGACGGGGCGCGATCAGCCATCCTGGCATCAACAAGCGTTGGTGTGGTGAATGTGCTGTTCACGGTTCTGTCGCTCTTTCTGGTGGACAGGATCGGCCGGCGCAAACTCTATGTGACGGGTGTGAGCGGCATGGTGGTTGCTCTGGTCGGCTTAAGCTCGTGCTTTGCGCTCCAAGCCGACCTGGGGAATGCCGTGAAACAGATTACCATAGCACTGGTGTGGGTCTATTGCGCATTCTTTTCGATGAGCCTTGGCCCGCTGGGCTGGTTGATCATTTCGGAGGTGTTCCCCCTGAAGGTTCGAGGCATCGGCACAAGCATCGGGTCCCTTGCATGCTGGCTGTTTAACGGTGTGGTTGCATTCACGTTTTTTAAGATCGT